>CAZOSP010000063.1:0-23084 GCA_964582525.1 uncultured Thiomargarita sp.
TTAGCTGCCGCATGAGTTCTAGCATCATTGTAGTTTTACCGGTTTGACGCGGGGCATGCAGGATGAAATAACGCTTATTTTCAATCAGTTGACGGATGTTACTGTGGTCGTTAGGCAGAGTATAGTGGTCTTCCGGCACACAAGGTCCGGCGGTGTTGAAAAATTTGTGCATCTGTGTCTCCGTTTCAGCAGAAAAGCGGTTTTTTTTTGCTTTTTTCTCGCTACCAGGTGCTACATCCAGTAGGGTTTGCGCCACGTCTTTATTGTGGCGCGCACGCGGGAAATTGGCATGACATCAATTCGTTCGCGTTCGCGTCGCGAAAACATGCGGCGCAAAAATCACTACAGCTTGTGCTTAACGAATTTTCCGACAAGCTCGGTATCGAGCCAGCTACTGCCGGTGCTTTTACCCAAGCACGGGCGAATTTGCGTTATGCGGCACTGATTGAACTCATAGTTCGCGCTTACACCGATGGCGTTTGCGAAGGCAGACTCAGGATAAATTCACTCCCCTTACCTAGTGTGCTGGACACTGTTACGTCTCCTCCTAACATTTGCGCAAGATTTTTGGTAATGGTTAAACCTAAACCGCTTCCATCGTATTGACGGGTACAACTGTCGTCGGCTTGGCTAAAAGCTGTAAATATACGTCCTAGTTGTTCAGCCGTCATGCCCAGACCGCTATCTCGAATAATGAAATGAAACCAATCTTGATTCTCTTTCTGTTGATGTTTCACTATCAAGTGAACATCACCATTTGTTGTATATTTACACGCATTGTCTAGCAGGTTCAGTAAGCATTGACGTAATTTGGTGGCATCCGCATAGATGACACCTAATTCAGCAGAGCAGTGACAGAATAATTGATTATGGTTTTTTTCAGCACGCGGACGAATAGTCTCTTCTAATTCTTTACCAATGGCTTCCACATCGCAAGGCGTGATTTGTAATTCCATGCGTCCGGTTTCAATTTTGGCAAGGTCTAAAATATCATTGACCATATTGAGTAAATGCGTACCTGCACCGTGAATCCGCACTAAATCATTAATCGCTTCATGCGTTTCCATTTCTTCTAATTCTTCTTGCAAAATTTCACTGTAGCCAATAATTGCGTTCAAAGGTGTGCGCAATTCATGACTCATTTTCGCAATGAATTGGCTTTTAGCGACATTAGCACTTTCTGCTGCTTGTTTAGCCACTTCCATGTCTGATAATAAATGCTCGCGTTCTTGTGCTTTAATATCAATAGAATGTAATAAGTCATTAGTCGAAGCGACCAATAAACCGAATTCATCCTGCTCATGGCGGTGTGGATAGGCAATTTGAACTTGTCCGGGTTTATCGGGATTGATTGTAGATAAACGTTGCACCATTTTTTTCAAAGGACGGTTGACCATGTATTGAAAGGCTAAAAACATGATGGCGGCTAATAACAAATTACGCGCAATTCCAGACAGCAAGACTAAAGCGGAACGGGATACAAAACTAGCACTGATCATCCGTGTATCAACCACCACATTGAGCGTACCGTAACGAGTTTCACCATTCTCAGTATCAATGTACAAGGGCAAATGATAATAGCGATTTTCTTCAAACAACAGCCCCAACAGCCAACCCCAAGAAGTAGCTGCGCGTTTATTTTCGCCTTCGGCTAACAGTATTCCCGTATCATCAAGCAACTCGACTTTCCAAATCGGTTCGTACTGCATTAATCCTTCAACCACCTCATAACCTAGCACTGGATCAAGCTGATAAACCGCTTGCGCGGCGGGCTTGCGTAATGTTTTCAAGACTTGTTGCGTGGTATTATCAGATTCTTTCTGCACGCTGAAATAATCCACATAAATTTGCAAAAAACTGAAAGCCACGCCTAAACTGAGGGCGATTAAAGTTCCCCAAGCAGCGAGGCGGAAGGAAAGGCTTTTGAAGAGAGGGATAGTGGTAGTCATCATTTTGAGGTCTTATTGTCATGTTAAGGGATGGGCATTCAATAATATCCGAAATATCCGAAACTCAAATCTTTTAGATTTTGAAAACCGAGAAGGTTTTTGCAAGCCTAGAGGGTTTTTGCCCGCGTACTTTCTGGCATTATTTTGTGGTCATTCCTAAGTCAAGCGGTCATGCGGGAAGTCAGGCATAATTTATACCCAGCAGTGTCACATCTAACAAGTTTTAAGCATCAATCAGGTGTAACCGCTAAAGATGCTTATTCGTAGGTTCATTTTAGGTACTTTTAGCCGCTAATGGAATTAACGCAGATGAATAAATTTTCACATCAAGCAACATTTCAAACCCATGCGCAAGCTATTTGTGAAGTCGGACGCTTTTTATTTGCGCAAGGCTGGTGTCCCGCCACCAGCAGCAATTTTTCTTCTCGTTTAGACGCACAACATGCCGCCATTACCGCTTCGGGCGTACACAAGGGCGAATTACGCCCAGAAGACATACTTTGTGTGAATTGGGCGGGACAGGTGATAGACCAGCAAGCTACACCTTCCGCAGAAACCCTGCTGCACACGCATTTGTATCAAGCTGACGCAGAGATTGGCGCGGTTTTGCACACCCATTCAGTCAATGCAACGGTGCTGTCGCGTCTGTATGAACGACAAGGTGAATGGCGGCTACAAGATTATGAAGTCCTAAAAGCCCTGCCCGGTATAGAAACCCACGAAAGCGAAACACTCATCCCGATTTTTCCCAATACGCAAGATATAGCACAATTATCGAAAACCGTGGATGTCTATCGGGATAAGCATCCGCACATTCACGGCTATTGTATTGCGGGGCATGGTTTCTACACTTGGGGACGCAGTTTGAATGAAGCGCGGCGACATATTGAAGCTTTTGAATTTTTATTTGAATGCGAAGTATTGAGCTTGCGTTTAGGGATAAGCTCACGAGTAGATAGAACGGACTCATCGGGCTAATAATGAACTTTTATGCACATCCAAAAAACACCAGAGACTTCCCCATGTTTAATTTATTTTTCAAAATGTTAGGCGTTATCTCCGTAGGCATCCTATTGTCTGCCTGTGCCGACCAAGCACAAACCAACCCCAGCGAATCATTGGCTGATGCGGTGAATGATACTGCAGTTGAACACGCACAGAAGCACATGAGTCGCACCTACGTCTGCCCCATGCACCCGCATATCGTGCGCGATGCGCCGGGATCCTGCCCGATTTGCGGCATGAATTTGGTCGAGAAAAAAGTCGAGCCAGTCAGCACCAATCCCACAGTGCAAATCAGCGGGGCGATAGCCCAAGCGATGAACCTGCGCACCGTCAAAGTCAAGCGCGGAAGCCTGCAAAAACACATCAAAACTATCGGCAGCATCACCTACGACGAAAAACATCTGGTGCATGTGCATCCGCGTGCTGCTGGTTGGGTAGAAAAACTACGGGTACGCGCCGAAGGCGATAAGGTCACGCGCAATCAGGTTTTACTCGATTACTACGCGCCCGACATTCTCAACGCCCAAGTCGATTTTCTCATCGCCCGCCGGCAAGCAGGCATCAGCCCCAGTCGCTTAGACAAGTCGCGCAACCGCCTACGCCTGTTAGAACTGCCCGAATATATCATCAACGACATCGAAAAACGCAACGAGGCACAAAACACCGTGCCGCTACTCGCACCGCAAAACGGCATCATCACCCAATTAAACATCCGTGAAGGCATGTATATCACGCCCGGCACAGAAATTTTCACCATTGCTGATTTAACCCAAATGTGGGTGATAGTTGACGTATTCGAGCAGCAGCTTGCTTGGGTCGCGCTGGGCAAAAGCGCGACAATGACGGTGCCAGCCTACCCGGGCAAACGCTGGGAAGGCAACATTGAATACATCTATCCCGATCTTGATGCACAAACCCGCAGCCTCAAAGTGCGCCTACGCTTTGACAACCCTGAGTTGTTGCTCAAGCCTAACCTATTTGCCGAAGTAATAATTCACAGCGAGGTCAGCAACAACCTGTTAAAAGTACCCGCACAAGCGATCATCCGCACGGGCGAGCGCGAAGCCGTGATTAAAGTGACCGCTAAAGGCAGTTTTCAACCGATTGACGTAGTTACGGGCAGTTGGCATGACAACCAAGTGGAAATTTTATCGGGTTTGCGAGAAGGTGAAGAAATTGTCATATCGGGACAGTTTTTAATCGACTCCGAAGCCAATATGCAGGCGAGTTTTGCAAGAATGCAATTCTGAAAAAAACGCTAAATACAGCTACAATAGCCGCCAATTTTATCACAGGAAATCTCCGCCATGCCCACCCAAGAGATGCGCTTTGATTTTGATGGACTGATGCAACTGCTGGCGCCTCATCTGTACAGCGAACCTGAAACCTGCGCTCAAGGATTTTGATGAAGTGCTTAAAACCCAAGCATTTGCAGCAAACTTGATCAAGCAAAAAATGCAGTTTCTGGCGGGTATGGGTATATATTCCTGCTCACTCAAAACCATAAGACTCCCTATATGTTGCGACCGCGTCAACTGACTCACATTTTTTCCATTTATCAAACTTTGGTGCGACACGGTTTAGATGAACTGATTCCCGTCACCCGTGCGCTACCCATTTTGCGCGTGTTTTTATTTGTCACGCCCGCCTATTGGCAGCGTCAGGCAGACGCGCCACGCGGAAAACGCATCCGCGAAGCCCTAGAAGAATTAGGACCGGTGTTTGTCAAATTTGGACAAATTCTCTCTACGCGCCGCGATTTATTGCCCGATGACATCGCCCTAGAATTGGCAAAATTACAGGATCAAGTCAAACCCATTCCTAATCAACAAGCTTGGCAAATTCTGCATAATGCCTATGGCTGTGCGCCAGAACAGGTGTTTGCCGAGTTCGATCCCAGTCCGCTAGCAGCGGCTTCTATTGCGCAAGTGCATACCGCTCGCCTGCCTACGGGCGAAGAAGTGGTGGTTAAAGTTGTCCGCCCCGGCATTGAAAAACGCATCAAGCGCGACATTGAAGTCATGTATTTATTGGCTGAAATGGCGCAAACTTATTGGTCAGAAGGCAAGCGTTTGCGCTTAGTCGAAGTGGTCAAAGAATTTGAGCGCAACCTCCACGATGAACTCGATTTAATGCGCGAAGCCGCCAACTGCGCCATGCTCAAACGCAATTTTGATGATTCCGATTTGCTGTATATTCCCAAAGTCGAATGGGATTACAGCCGCACGAATGTGATGGTGCTAGAGCGCATTTACGGTATTCCTATCAGTGATATTAAACGCCTCAAAGCAGAAAAGGTAAACTTGCGCCGACTGGGTGAAATTGGCGTGGAAATTTTCTTTACTCAGGTGTTTCAGGATAATTTTTTCCACGCCGATATGCACCCGGGCAATATTTTTGTGGATGCCACCAATCCCGATTACCCCAATTATATTGCGGTTGATTTTGGCATCATGGGCGTGTTGAATAAAGCTGATCAACATTATTTAGCGGAAAATTTTTTAGCTTTCTTTAACCGCGATTATCACCGCGTTGCTGAATTGCACGTTGTTTCTGGCTGGGTGCCGCGCAATACCCGCATTGAAGATTTTGAAAGTGCTATTCGTACTGTTTGTGAACCGATTTTCAATCGTCCTTTGAAAGAAATTTCTTTTGGATTGGTGTTAATGCGCTTATTTCAAACTGCACGGCGTTTCAATATGGAAGTGCAACCGCAGCTTGTTTTGCTACAAAAAACTTTTTTGAATATTGAAGGCTTAGGGCGACAACTCTATCCCGAACTGGATTTATGGCAAACCGCCAAACCCTTCTTAGAACGCTGGATGCACGAGCGCATTGGCATTCAAGCTTTGTGGCACAATATTCAAGAAGCTGCGCCACAATGGGTAGAAACCCTACCCGAATTGCCCAATCTACTGCACAGTACGCTCGAACAAATTCATCAGGAAGACATCCGCCGCGAACTCATGTTGCAACAGATCAAAGCCGTTGAAGAGGCGATAAAAACTAATGGACAGCAGCATTCCCTCAACATCGGTGCGGCGACTTTGCTGCTCAGTGGCGTGTTAGTGCTGGCGTTAGAGAATGTCTCAGTGACACACATGCCGATCATCGGCGTGCTACTGGCAGGAACGGGGTTGAGTGTTTTATTATTGACTTGGTTAAGTCATCACTAAGGAATCAGGATTTAATAATACCCGGAACTCAAACCTGTCAGGTTTTCCAAAAGTTTCGGGAGTTAGGCAATGTCCATCCCTAACCCTAGCAGGTAGCACCATGAAAATTGTTAAATTATCCACCCCTTACGAACGAAAAACCGGTTACAGCTTGTTACTGTTAATCTGTTTGTTATTGGTCATTTTGATCGGGTGGCCCCAACTCACCAGCAACAGCTTGACGCAAACCATGGATCAGCACAGTCACGCTTATCTGGATGAAACACTGCTCAAAGCGGGTTCAGCATTTGTTATTGCACGCAGCCTCAACGCAATCATTTCAGTCCTACAAAGTTTTACCGTGTCGCCCTTTATCGGCTCTCTGAGTTTAGGTGAAGTGCTTGATCCCGTTAATGATTTAATTGAGCGTTTCTCTTGGGTCATGTTAGCCGTGACGATAGCCATTGGAATCCAAAAATTACTCCTAGAGATTGGCGTGAGCATTGATTTAAGTGCCTTGCTGATGCTGTCTTTAAGCTTATTAATCATCAGCTTATGGTTGCATCAGGAGCAGGGCTATCGGTTGCGAGTGTTAGCCTATCGCGTGCTAATGTTGTGCTTACTGATTCGTTTTGCCATTCCCTTGGCGTGCACCGTTGAAGCCTCAGTAGCGGCGCATTTTATCGATGCTAAACAACATAGCGCGCTGAGTAGCTTAGAGACCTCACAAGCGCGAATAACGGAATTGGCAGAAATAGACAAACTCGTTACTGCACCTAAAGAAAACTTAAAAAAATTAGAAGCGTCGAGCAAAAATATAGTTGCCCAGGTGATCAGTTTAATGACGTTGTTTTTGTTTGAAACTATTTTGTTTCCTTTGCTTTTATTCTGGGGATTATTAAAAATCTTGCGTTTTATTATTCTTGTGCCGCCCGCACCTTCGCAATAGATTGGCAAGTATTCACACCCCTCTCAGTAAAAACCTGACAGGTTTTGCGCGGGAACTGAACGGTTACATATAGATTTTCAGATCATTAAATTCCTCAAGCAAACTCGCGGGTCAAGGTGGCAAACCTTGACCCGCTGCGTGTACTGCGCCCTGCCAGCAAGCCGATGTCATGGCGGAGTGCCTGTTTGTGGTTTATAATCAATTGCTTCAATCATCACACTTATAGGTAAGGAAATTTTCGTATGCAAAAAATCATCAGCTTGCTTCTCATCGGTCTCTTTTTAGGCGGCTGCGCAATGTCTCCCGAACAGCGCGGCGTAGCGATTGGCGGCGGCACCGGCGCCATCGTCGGCGGCACCTTAGGCAGCGTCATCGGTGGCGCAACCGGCAGTGACAACCGCACTCGTGATGCCGCCATTGGTGTCGTATTGGGCAGCACCTTAGGCGCGATCATCGGACAACGCCTGAACCGCCAACAAGAAGAACTGCAACAGGTGCCGGGGGTCGATAACGTCAACTACGACGAGCGACAACAGACCATTGATGCGACCTTAAGAATTTTATTCGATTACGACAAGGCGGATGTCAAACCTGCTGAAGCCCTCAAACTCGACCAACTCGCCAGTGTGTTTGCCAAATACCCTGAAAACATCATCACCCTGGTAGGGCATACCGACAGCGATGGTAGCCATGCCTACAACCAGCAACTTTCCGAGCGTCGCGCTGCTGCAATTGAACTGTACCTGCGTCGTAAAAACCTCAACATTGCCAGCTTAACTTCGGTGGGTTATGGTGAAACTCAGCCGGTCGCCTCGAATGAGACATCCGCAGGCAAAGCGCAAAATCGTCGGGTGGAAATCAAGATTGCAGTTGAGCCCAACCGTGTGCCACAGCAACCAGCACAAGGCATTAGATAAACCGCAGATGAGTGCCGATAAACGCGGATTTAATCGGCATTCATGGTTACATTGACGCGCCTTCATGGGCGGCGGTAGCCCGGTAGGGTGCGCGACGCCTTTATTGTCGCGAACGCGCATTTTCCCTAGCGTTTAACCTTAAAAAACTGCATCATGCCGCGCAGATTCTCGGCTTGGCTTGACATCTCTTCGCTGGAAGAGGCTAACTCTTCAGCCGCTGACGCATTTTGCTGGGTAATATGATCAAGTTGCAACATGGTTTGATTAATCTGCCCAATGCTAGTGGTTTGCTCACTGTTAGCCGCAGCAATTTCGCGCACTAAATTGGCGGTGTTGCGAATTTCGGGCAACATTTCGGTCAGTAGCATTCCCGCTTGTTCTGCGACTTCTACGCTATTTCCAGCTAATTCGCGGATTTCCTTAGCCGACCCTTGACTGCGCTCGGCTAATTTACGCACCTCTTCTGCAACCACCGCAAAACCGCGTCCATGCTCGCTGGCACGCGCTGCCTCAATTGCCGCATTCAAGGCTAACAAGTTGGTTTGGTAGGAAATTTCTTCGATAATGCCAATTTTTTGCGCAATACTCTGCATGGCTACGACGGTTTCATTCACCGCTTCGCCACCTTTGAGTGACATTTGCTCGGTCTGATTGGCGATTTCACGGGTGTTTTGCGCATTTTCCGCGTTTTGCGCCAAGCTGCCACTCATTTGTTCTATGGCAGTGGTGGTTTGTTCTAGGCTAGCGGCTTGTTCATTGCTGCCTTGCGCTAGTGCTTGCGAGGTGGCACTCACTTGTGCCGCGGCGTTGCTGATTTGTTCGGTGGCTGCCCACACGTCGCGGATAATCGTTTCTAAGCGCGTTGCCATGGCATTCATGGCGGCTAATACCTGATGGGTTTCGTCTTGGCTATTGGCTGGCACGGGAAAACGGTTACGAAAATCGCCATCCGCCAGTGTTTGAGAAAAATCAATAGCTTGTTTTAAGCTGTTGGCAATGCGGCGACTGATTTGTATGCCGACCAGCAGGCTTACGGCAATCACAATAAAAATCAGCCAGTACATAAACTGTAGCGTTTGATTACGCACCTGTTGCGCATCAGCACGAAACGTCTCAGCTTTATTGGCGGCAAAGCTGATAACTTCCTGCATGAGCGTGTCAAGTGTCTGCAAGGTTTTTGTTGCGCTCTGGCGTGATTCGCTTAGGGTGGTTTCGCGCTCGTTATCTTGTGACGCCTGCATACTCTGCGTCAAAGCTTGTTGCCATCGGATAAAGGCTTGTTCAGCATTATCAATGAGTTGCTTATCGCCCAAAAACCGCTGGTGGAGAATAGCAAAATCTTTTTTAATCGCTTCCTGATGGGTATTGAGTGCCTGAGTGGCTTGTGTGAATGCTGTACTGTTGGCACTTTGTTGTAGGGCTTCAAGTTGCAACTGCATGGCTTTGATGTGGTTGTCTATGCGCAAGGTCGCGGTGCTGACGGTGAAGGGATGGCGATACAGCAGTTCGGTGCGCTCGGATAATACCTGCATTTTATTAATCGCTAAAATACTGAGCAATCCGACGAGCAGGAGAATAATGCCGAAGCCAAAACTCAAACGTGTACTGATCTTAAAATTCATACGGATGTCTCTATAAAGGATGAGGGTTGTTATGATGGAATATGACCAATAAGCGTACCGCACAAGCACTAGCACACGCCGTTAAGGGTATGTTAGCTAAGTGACGGTTACTCAATAATACCCGAAACTCCAACTTTCTAGGTTTAAAAAACCTAGAAGGTTTACGCCCGCACACTTTCTGGCATTATTTTTATGAGTATATCTATAGTGCTTCAGATAAATAATTTCCAAAAACCTGACAGGTCTTGGAGACCTGCCAGGCTTGCGAAAGGCAATTTAATTATCTGAAAATCTATAAGTTGCGCAGTATAAATGGCGGGTTGCAGAGGTAGCAACAAACCGGTATAACGAAAATTCATCGTCAGTCATTAATTCATCGTGACGGGCTGTTTGAAAAAATTATTCCCAAGATAATTCGCGCAACTCAATTTAAAACCAGTGAGTTTAACCAAAGCCCGGTCGGGTGCGCAACATCTTTATCGTCACGCACGCGGGATGATGGCATGCCGCCAAGCATTCGCGTTCGCGCCACAAAAAGACCTGGCGCAAACCCTACTGACTTCGGAATCACCACATTAAGTTTAAAATCTTGACCTGTAAGCCAAGCTGTGGCAGCTTTCTTCGCCTCTTAAATTCAACTGATTTCTGCGTATTTCCAATGAACCTTGAACAACGTATTATTGAGCATTTTCAACACAGCTTAGCAGTCAAGCAGCAGTCCATGCAGCTATTGCCTAACACGATTGCACGCGCCGCTACAGCAATGGCGCAGTGTTTACACGCCGGCAATAAAATTCTGAGCTGTGGTAATGGCGGTTCAGCCGGCGATGCACAGCATTTTTCTTCAGAATTACTCAATCGTTTTGAAATGGAACGCCCCGGCTTACCGGCAGTCGCCTTGACTAGCGACAACTACACGCTCACCTCCATAGCCAATGATTACCATTATGACCGCGTATTTTCACGCCAAATTGAAGCACTTGGCAAAGCCGGCGACATGCTGCTGGCAATCAGTACCAGCGGGCATTCAGCCAATATTTTGCAAGCCATTCGCATGGCGCATGTGCAAGAACTGCGTGTTGTCTTGCTGTGCGGTAAGCAAGGCGGCGCGGCGCGTCAATTATTGCAAGCCAATGACATAGAAGTCTGTGTTCCGTCACAATCTACGGCACGTATTCAAGAGGTACACCTATTAATTATTCACTGTTTTTGTGATTTAATTGATCAACAGTTATTCAACGCATAAAGCAAGGAGAAACAGTATGTTATTCAAATTTTGGCGAATCGGCGCGTTATTGATAATAATACCTTTAGTACATGGCTGCGCTGCCGCCGTGATAGGGGTTGCCGCCGTCGGCACGGGCGGAGCAGCTATGGCTATTTTGTCGGATCGTCGTGCTAGGGGCGTTTCTGAACAAGACGATCAAATCGTTGATGCCATCATTGCAGGTTTAGAAAAAACGACGCAAATCTCCAGCAGTGCGCGAGTCAAGGTTTTCTCTTTCAACCGCGTAGTCTTGCTCGCTGGCGAAGCCCCTAATCCCATGTTGCGCAGTCAAATTGTTGATATTGCAAAAAAAGTCCCCGGAATACGAAAGATTCATAACGAAATCCTGTTGGCAAAATCGCTGCCCAACAACGCGCAAGAATACGACATGGAAATTCGTTTACGGGGTAACGCCGCATTACTGGCATCCTCTGCTGTCAGTTCCAGTCATGTGCATCTGACAACCTCCAACCGCACGGTCTATATTATGGGCTTGCTGACCCGCGCCGAGACCCGCGCCGCAGTGGATATTATGCGTCAACAAGAAGGCGTGAAAAAAGTGGTACCCCTAGTGGACTATGTGCGGCTTAAATAACTCGCATTACGCGCTTGCTGCTTTGATGAGGGGGTATGCTGGCATTCTTGGATTAGTTTTTCGGCGTTTTCAGTAACATCAGTGATGTCATTCTCAATGTGAGGATAAGGTTGTAGTGGATAGCGTGATTTTTCTAGTGCTGCGGCGTATGCGTCTGCCACTGTTGGTATTGCTCTGTGTTTATAGCCTAGTCACGGTGGGCATGACTTTGGTGCCAGGTCCTTTCGATCCCGACACGCAACAAATTCTTTACATGGATTTCTTTCATGCCTTTTATTTCGTGTCTTACATGGGAACAACTATCGGTTTTGGCGAAATTCCTTTTGCGTTTTCTCCCGCGCAACGCCTGTGGGTGAGTATTTCTATTTACCTCACCGTCATTGCTTGGTTATACGCCATCGGCTCATTGCTCAATATGTTGCAAGATGAAGCACTGCGGCGCACCATTAAAGAAATTCATTTCACCCGCACAATACGCCTGATGCGCGAACCGTTTTATTTGATTTGTGGTTATGGTGCTACCAGTCGCGCCCTAGTGCGAGCCTTAGAGGAACGTGCCATGCGAGCGGTCGTCATCGAACTGCATCAAAACGTCATTGACAACTTGCTGCTGGAAAACTACCCGATTGATGTGCCAACGCTCTGTGCAGATAGCCGCAAACCCATGTATTTACTCGAAGGCGGCTTAAATAATCCGCACTGTCGTTCAATTATTGCCATTACCAACGACGATCAAGTCAACTTGCAAATTGCCATTACCAGCAAACTCCTCAGCCCCAAGCTGCCGGTCGTGTGCCGCGTGGGTAGCCAAGAAGCCGCCGCGAACATGGCATCCTTTGGCACTGACTTTGTGCTTAATCCGTTTGAAGTCTTCGCTGCCGGTCTGCATACCACCCTACGCTGCCCACATTTACACATGTTGCGCGAGTGGATGATGGGACGGCGTGATAACTTATTGGGCGAACCCCTGCGACCACCGCGCAAAGGCTTATGGATTTTATGTGGTTACGGACGTTTTGGTAAAGCCGTCTATCGCCGCTTAAAAAAAGAAGAAGGTATCCGTATCATTATTATGGAAGCCGAGCCGGAAAACACCGGCTATCCCGATGTCGAATACGTGATTGGACGCGGCACAGAATCCACCACCTTGCTGCAAGCGCATATTGAAGAAGCGGTGGGCTTAGTCGCCGGCACCGATGATGATGTCAACAACTTATCCATCGTAATGACCGCCCACGAAATCTGCCGCAAAGCAGAACGCAAACTGTTTGTCGTGTTACGCCAAAATCTGATGGATAATGAAATCATTTTTCAAGCGGCTGAAGCGGAAGTCGTTATGCAGGGCAATCAAACCATTGCCGATCATATCCGCGTACTGTTGACCACGCCCATGCTGGTACATTTCATGCGCTTAGCCAAACGGCGCGGCGATGAATGGGCGCATGAATTAGTGAAAAAAATTCAAGCAATTGGCAACGATGACCTGCTACAAAACGCCCCAATGATCTGGGAAACCTCGATAGATGAAGAACATTGCCCGTATTTATGTCACGCGCTACAGCACCAGCAACGGGTTTGTTTAGGGGATTTACAACGCGATCCGCGCAATCGACTACAGGTTATGCCCGCTGTGCCGCTATTGCTGCGACGCGGCGAAGAAAACCTTATGCTGCCAGCAGCCGATTTACCTTTACAACAAGCCGATCGAATACTCTGGTGTGGTACCGGCAGGACGCGCTGGTGGATGGAATGGACATTTTATGATGAATTTGTATTAAATTACGTGTTAAAAGGTGACGTTTGTCCGCGCAGCTTTATCTGGGCATGGCTAGAAAAACGCTATCCGCGTTTACGGCAGTACAGACAGGGTGCAGAAGGCGGAAATAGCTAATCCCCGTTATTTCAATACGCCCGCTTCTAAATGTAACACCCGATCCATTTTTGCTGCTAGGTTCTCGTCGTGCGTGACCACCACTAAGCTGGTGTTGATGACCGCATTCAGTTCTAGCATGGTTTCATACACTTGCAAGGCGTTTTTTTGATCCAGATTGCCGGTGGGTTCGTCGGCAAGTACGCATTGTGGCTGTGTGACTAGAGCGCGGGCGACCGCGGCGCGTTGCCGTTCGCCGCCGGATAATTCGCCGGGTTTGTGTTTCAGGCGTTGCCCAAGCCCCACCCGCGTCAACATCTCGTGGGCTTTGGCTTGCGCCTGCGCTACACTCAAGCCACGAATCAGCAGCGGCATACAGACATTTTCTAAAGCGGTAAATTCGGGCAGAAGATGGTGAAATTGGTAAATAAAACCGAGCGTTTTATTGCGCCATTGTCCGCGCTTGGCGGTGTTGAGTTGGTGAATATCCTGCCCAGCGATTTCTACGTGACCCTGACTCGGATCGTCTAAACCACCGAGCAAATGCAGCAAGGTGCTTTTGCCGGAGCCGGAACTGCCGACAATGGCGACGCGCTCACCCGCTGCGATGTGTAAATTGACCCCGCGCAATACTTCAACTTGCAGTCTGGCATCGGTGAAACTTTTGCACACATTGTGCGCACTCAAAACCCAGTTGCTCATGGTGATTTTGGCTGACCTTTAGGTGTGGTAGGGGGCTGATCATCTTCTAATGCCATGATGTCATCCATTTCGGCTTCTGTCATAGGCTGGTAATCGCTGGCAAAGCCTTCATGCAGGGGCGCGCCTTCTTGCTTAGGCTTAGATTCTTCGGCTTCTTCCTCTCTTTTTTTGCGTTTCAGTACGAGTGTTCCCATCCATAAACCGAGTTCAAATAATAACCACATAGGCACACCGAGCAGGATTTGCGAAAACATATCGGGCGGCGTAAGCAGCATGGCGACAATAAAAGAGCCGACAATGATGTAGGGGCGTTTTTCTGCCAAAGACTGCGGTGTCACCATGCCGGTCCACAGCAGCAAGACGGTCAGTACCGGCACTTCAAAAGCGATACCGAAGGCAAAAAACATTTTCAGTACAAAATCCAGATAACGGCTAATGTCGGTACTCATTTCTACGCCTTGCGGCAGAACGCTGACAAAAAAGCCGAATACCAGCGGGAAGACGACGAAATAGGCGAACAACATGCCTAGGTAAAACAATAGGGTACTGGAAGCCAGTAGGGGCAAAACAATTTCTTTTTCATGCGCATACAAGCCTGGCGCGACAAAGCCCCAGAGGTGATAAAACAGCACCGGCATGGCGATATAAATCGACAAAATAAAAGTCAATCTAAGCGGTGCGATAAAGGGCGAGGCGACATCTATCGCCACCATGCTGGTGCCTTCGGGCAGGTGCTTAAGCAGCGGGTCTGCCAGCAAGGTGTAGAGATCATTGGCAAAATAAAACAGACATAAAAATATGATAAGGATCGTTAGCACGGCTTTGAGCAGGCGATCACGCAATTCAATCAGATGCGATAAAAACGGCATCTGATAGTCATCGGGGATTTGGGGTTGTTGTGGGGATGAGGGCATAATGGTTTAAGAATAATTGATTTCCGGAGCATTTATCCTATCAAAAGCATCATTGCCGATGCCTTTATAAAAAAACGCTGCCCTTCCAAGCGTGCAGCAAGTCACTGTCAAGCAGTTCTGCAACCAGTGGGTTTTCCGGTGGAATTCTGATTGAGCCGCTCCCGCGCTTCTTTGAGGTCGTTGAGCATGGCGATGCACAGCCGCTTAACGCTCCCTTCATCCAGAGAGTGGATGTAGTTTTCGTCAAGTTGTTGAAGGCTGTGGGCGTTGAGGTTCATGTCGCATACTTTGCCAGAAGTGCGGAGTGTTGTACAAGCTTTTAGGGTTTGCGCCAGGTCTTTTTGTGGCGCGAAGGCGAATAAGTCGGCTAGGAGTCCGGTCACCCTAAGAAGCCAATTACCGGGTTAATACTGCTTGAAATGTGCAAACTTACGCTTACATCGGGCGGTGCGATAGCTGGATTAGCTAAATTTTTGGGCTACCAAAATTTATGCGGAGTATGTTATGGAATATAAAGATTATTACAAGCTTATGGGGGTTTCTCGCAATGCCTCGCAGGATGAGATTAAACGCGCTTATCGGCGTTTGGCAAAGCAGTATCATCCTGATGTTAGCAAGGCGCTTAATGCGGAGCAACGCTTTAAGGAATTGGGCGAAGCTTATGAAGTGCTGAAAGACCCTAAAAAACGGGCGGCTTATGATCAGCTTGGGGCGAATTGGAAAGCGGGCGAGCAGTTCCGTCCACCGCCGAATTGGGATGCTGAATTTGCTCATGGATTTGGCGGTGCTGCGGGGGCGGACGGCTTTAGTGATTTTTTTGAGCAGCTCTTTGGGCGGCACGGTTTTGCCCAGCAAGGTGGCGGTTTTCGCCCAGGTTCTGCTGATAGTCAAGCGGGGGCGGGCAGCGGCGAAGATCATCATGCAAAAATCAGTATTAATATTGAGGATGCTTATCATGGCAGCCAACGCTCTATTCAGGTGCATACGCCTGAGCGCGATGCGCAAGGACGCATGACTCAGCGTTTGCGCACTTTGAATGTGAAAATTCCCAAAGGCGTGACGGAAGGGCAGCAAATTCGTTTAAGTGGTCAGGGTGCGCCAGGCTTGAATGGGCGACGTGGTGATTTATTTTTGCAAATTGGTTTCGCGTCGCATAAGCTGTATCGCGTTGAAAATAAAGATATTTATCTCAATGTGCCGATTGCACCTTGGGAGGCGGCGTTGGGCGCGAGTGTGCAAATTCCAACGTTAAGTGGCAAAATTGATTTGAAAATTCCAGCGGGTACGCAGTCTGGCGGCAAATTACGTTTGAAAGGGCGCGGTTTACCGGGCAATCCGCCAGGTGATTTTTATGTGTTGGCGCACATAGTGACACCGCCTGCGGATACTGATAATGCGCGGCAGTTGTATCAGCAAATGGCGCAGTCCTTTGCTTGGGACCCGCGTGGTGCTTTGCCATTGTGAGCGCGGGCTTAACCGTTCTATCACTAACACGCGCTGCATTGTTAAACGCAATGCGGCGCGTGTTTTTTTATATACTCACCTTAAAAACTCTGATTATCTATGAATACACATACGAAAAAAAACAGCTATATTAAAGAGGAACTTATCCAATGCGCACAGGGCGACATGTTTGGTTCTGGCAATGCGCAGTTACCCATGCCGCCGATGCTCATGTTTGATCGTATTCTCGACATTAATGAGGAGGGCGGTAGCGAAGGTAAGGGGCTGATTATTGCGGAATTAGAGGTGCAGCCTGAGTTATGGTTTTTTGACTGCCATTTCCCGGGCGATCCGGTCATGCCGGGCTGTTTGGGCTTGGATGCAATGTGGCAACTGATTGGTTTTTTCTTAGGCTGGATGGGCGGTCCGGGACGCGGACGGGCTTTGGGCAGTGGCGAAGTGAAGTTTACCGGGCAAGTGACACCTAAGAGTAAAATTGTTACTTACCGTATTGACATGAAGCGAGTTATGATGCGCAAGTTGGTGATGGGTATTGGTGACGGCAGCATGTCTGTTGACGGGCGAGAAATCTATACCGCGAAGGATTTGCGGGTAGGCTTGTTTCAATCAACAGAAGGCTTTTAGCCGATGTTGCGCCAAGACTTTTTGTTCCGCATTAAGCGATATTTTGGTGCGCAAAGCACCAACCAGTAACCTGAGCTTTTAATACTGATTTCTCTGAACGTTGTGGATGCAGCAGACTATGCTCACACCCACCTGACACTGCATGCTTGGTTTATGGTTATTTAAGCACTTGAATATTAAGTGTTTAGTATCCGTGAGCGCAGTTTCAGTTGGGCGCAGTATAACAATAAAACAGATTTAAGGTTTCTTGCCAAAGCTGTTGTCCATGCCTTGTTCAGTCACTCAATTCGATTCAACTGCAAGAAACCTAGGGGGGTATTCGATTGAAACGTGTTGTTATTACCGGTGTAGGGATTGTTTCGAGCATTGGTAACAATAAGCAGGAAGTGCTTGATGCCTTACGTGCGGGACGCTCTGGTATTCGTTTTTCACAAGAATACGCAGATTTAGGCTTTCGTTCTCATGTTGAAGGTCATGTTACTGTGGATTTAGTGGAACTGATTGATCGCAAACAAAAACGCTTTATGGGTGATGCCGCAGCCTTTAACTTTCTCGCCATGCGCGAGGCGATAGCGGATGCGGGTTTGACGGATAAAGAGATTTCGCATGAGCGCACGGGCTTGATCATGGGGTCTGGCGGCGGATCGCCGGATAATCAAATTTTAGCCGCTGACTTGTTGCGCCAAAAGGGGGTGCGCAAGGTTGGACCCTACATGGTGCCTCGCGCCATGGCAAGCACCACCTCCGCCTGCTTAAGCACCATGTACAAAATTAAAGGCGTAAACTATTCGATCAGCTCTGCCTGCTCCACCAGTGCGCACTGCATTGGCAATGCCGTCGAGCAAATTCAACTGGGTAAACAAGATGTCATGTTTGCTGGCGGTGGCGAAGAAGTCAGCTGGGGTATGAGCGTGTTATTTGATGCCATGGGTGCCTTATCGTCTAAATACAATGATGCGCCAGACACCGCTTCGCGCCCTTATGACGTAACCCGTGACGGCTTTGTTATTTCCGGCGGTGGCGGTGTGGTGGTCTTAGAATCGCTTGAACACGCCACAGCGCGGGGGGCGAAAATCTATGCTGAAATTGTCGGTTATGGGGCTACGTCAGATGGCTACGACATGGTGCAACCTTCCGGCGAAGGCGCAATTCGCTGTATGCAGCAAGCACTGTCAACAGTCGATGCGGATATTGACTACATCAATGCTCATGGCACCAGCACCCCAGTGGGCGACTTAAAAGAACTGGAAGCCATCAAAAGCGTCTTTACCGGCGACAAAATTCCCTACATTTCTTCTACCAAGTCCTTGACGGGACACGCTTTAGGGGCGGCGGGCGTCAATGAAGCGATCTATAGTTTATTGATGTTGGAGCATGATTTTATGACGAAATCTGCCAACATCACAGAACTGGACGGAGGTGCAGAAGGGCTGCCTATCGTGCGCGAGCGCATTGACAATGCCAGCTTACGGACGGTGTTATCCAACAGCTTTGGGTTTGGTGGCACTAACGCCTGTCTGGTCATGCAGAAGTGGGGTTAGTGCGCAAAACCTGCGGGTGCAGAGTTTTTTTGCGGTGCGGACGCGAATGCTCAGCAGCGTGTCATCGTCCCGCGTGCTTCGACGAAAAGATGTCGAAGCATCCTACCGGGCTGTATATTAATAACAGCAATACATAAGATTGACATGCTTGACTGGTAAATGTTGCGGTGCAGCGTAAAAATGCCTTCATATCAGCTTGTCACAAATAGGTAAAAATGTGACTTATGCCAATGAACAAAACAAATGACAGGAACGCGCTATGACTGATGTCTCCCCACCCACACTTGAACACCACGGCATCCAGATCGTTGCCGAGCAAAAACCTGAATATGCGGATATTTTAAGCAGCGAAGCGTTGCAATTTATCGCAGCCATGACACGCGAGTTTACTGCGCGGCGCGATGAATTGTTAGCCCGCCGTGCGGCGCGTCAAGCTGAATTTGACGCAGGTGTGCTGCCTGACTTTTTGCCAGAAACACAAAACATCCGCAACAGCGACTGGACTGTTGCCACCACACCGATTGATTTACAAGATCGCCGCGTAGAAATCACCGGACCCGTGGATCGCAAAATGGTGATAAACGCACTCAATTCGGGCGCGAAAATGTTTATGGCAGATTTTGAAGATGCGTCTAGCCCCACTTGGACGCTAATGGTCGAAGGGCAAATCAATGTGCGCGACGCAAACCGCCGCCGCATTTCCTACCTCTCGCCGGCAGGCAAGGAATACAAACTCAACCCGCAAGTTGCCAATTTACTCGTGCGTCCTCGCGGTTGGCACCTAGACGAAAAACATATTTTAGTCGATGGCAAACCCATTCCCGCCGCTTTCATGGATTTTGGCTTGTATTTTTTCCACAATATTCACGCCCAACAAGCCAAAGGCTCTGGCACTTATTTTTATCTGCCCAAAATGGAAAGCCATTTAGAAGCACGTTTGTGGAATGACGTATTCAATTTCGCCCAGGACCGTTTAGGCATTCAACGCGGCAGCATCAAAGCCACGGTTTTAATTGAAACCCTCCCTGCCGCCTTTGAAATGGACGAAATTCTTTACGAACTTAAGGAGCATTGTGTCGGCTTAAACTGCGGACGCTGGGATTATATTTTTAGTTTTATCAAACGCTTTTGCAAACGCCCAGACTTTGTTCTGGCAGACCGCGCAACCATCACCATGACCACACACTTCATGCGTTCTTACTCGCTGTTGGCTATCCAAACCTGCCACAAACGCAACGCTCACGCCATGGGGGGTATGGCAGCGCAAATTCCCATTAAAAACGATGCTGCGGCTAATGAGGCGGCATTTGCCAAAGTGCGTGCTGATAAACAACGCGAAGCCATGGATGGACATGATGGCACTTGGGTTGCGCACCCTGGCTTGGTACCGGTAGCGATGGAGATTTTTAACCAACACATGCCAAATGCACATCAAAAAGACAAGTTGCGCAAAGATGTCAAGGTGACTGCTGAAGACTTATTGAAACTGCCGGAAGAGGGCGACATCACCGAAGCGGGCTTACAGAACAACGTCAGTGCCGCGCTGAATTATTTGGCGGCATGGCTTGGCGGCAATGGTTGCGTTCCGCTGCACAATCTCATGGAAGACGCAGCAACGGCGGAAATTGCCCGTGCGCAATTATGGCAGTGGATTCAATATCCCAAAGGTCGTTTGAACGACGGACGCAAGGTGACAGTTGAGTTATTCCGCGAAACCCTGCAAAAAGAATTGACCGCCATTTATCAACACATAGGCGCATTCGCTTACCAAGCCGGGCATTATGAGTTAGCCGCGCAATTGTTGGATGAAATTACCACAGGCGATGAGTTTGCCGAGTTTCTGACCCTTGTGGCTTACGCGCATCTGCCTTAGAACATGGAGAGTCAAAAGCCCGGTAGTGTGCTTCGACATCTTTTCGTCGAAGCACGCGGAATGATGGGACGCTGCCGAGCATTCGCGTTCGCGCCATACTAAACAACCACCCGCTTGAAGCGGGTGGGTTAGAGAGCTGGGTGGCTGAAAGCCATTGACATATACCGATCCGCGCAGCGGGAAAGGGCGCGTCTTCCTAAACCTGCCAGGTCTTCAAGACCTGGCAGGTTTTTTTGTGCTGGGGTGCTACACTATTCCAGAATAAAAAACACCACGAGGACAACGCCATGCACATCCAAACTACCTGGATTTAATTTCTCCTAGGAGACTGTCCGAGAATAGCAAAATCGCCGATTTTTAAAAAAATTAACTTAATGTTTTTCAATGAGTTAAAAATTAAGATTTTGCGAAAAATTGAGTTCTCGGACAGCCTCCTAGTGGGTAAGGCGGTGGCTCCACCACCGCCTCCCCGTTGCCGCGAGAGGGTTGATTCCCTCCATTTTTCCGACGTGCCCTCAGGCATCGGGCGGCTCCATTAAAATTGCCCCGAGAGTTTTCCGTTTTGACTGACGCAGACGGTGGGTAGAAATCCCTCAACTTCAACGGTCCTCATCACCGTTGTGCTTGAGGCGTAAGCGCCGATTAGCAGTTTTCCATTTGCGCTTGAACTTCATCGCCCGCAAACGTAGTTAGGATGCACTTCGCAAAAAATGCCCAGCCTACGCATGTTGCTGCCTCATCCACTTGGTTCTGGTAGCCGAATAGCGTGGGCAAAACCTCTTTACGGTTTTGCCCACCGTCCATGCTATCTCACCAGCGTCAAGCGCACGTCGCCGTTACCGCTCGTGCCGTCACCCGAACCGTAAGTGTCGCTAGGAATACCGACGATGCCGCTCAACACCCCGTTTTCCAGGGTCATGCGGTATTCGCGGTTAGTACTCCAACTACTGCCGTCAGCATCATCACGAAATTCCAGTGCTCTGACCCGTTTGATGCGGATTAACTGGCGGGTCGGCGTGTTCAGCGGCAGATTCGCCAAGACATTCGGCGCAATCCGGTCTTCGTCGGTGAACACATTGTTAATCGAATATTGATTGAGAATATCGCCGGTAACTCTGGCATGGAGATAGCCGTTACCAGTCGCAACGGATTCGGAATGAGTCACTTCACCGCCGACATAACCGTCTTGAACCACGACTAATTTAAGGGTTGTAGTGAAATTGTCGTTGTTGACCGCATAAGTCCCCTGCCACGTCGTATTGCGCAGTTTTTGCTCTAACTGCTCGCGCAGGGCGGATTGGTTTAGTATCCCGGTAATTTTCATGTCGTAAGTCGGCGTGAGCATAAAGTTCACGCTGAAAAACTCGGTCATCCAGTCCGGCGCAACCCCGCCTAGCGTGACCGTGTTAGCACCGGACTGTTCGGGAATCACGTAGGCTCTGGAAAAATCCACGTCCGTCGCCTGTGCCGACAGGCTCAGCCCCATCAAAATACCTAAAATAAGTTTCTTCATTGCAATACTCCTGAGTTAGACTGTGTGAATCACCGGTAGGAATGCCCTACGGTGTCTCGTCCTTATGGTAAAATACCTACCGTGTATTTCACTACCGATGCCGTCCTATTTTTCACCGACAGGAGCGTTTTTATGCAGGTTTATGAAAGAATCCGTTTGCTTCGCTTGGTGAAAGGCTGGTCGCAGGAAGAAATGGCGCACCGCTTGGACATGTCACTCAGCGGTTACGGCAGCATTGAGCGGGGCGAGGTGGATGTCAATTTGTCCAGATTACAAGACATTGCCAAAACATTTGAAGTAGATTTACCGGAATTATTTAATTTGAATGAAAATAATATCTGTCATGTTGGCGATAACAATAATCATATTTCTCAAATAAATTCATCTTCTCCGCAGGCAATAGAATTAAAACATGAAAACGAAAAACTGGCTTTGACGGTTGCCCAGCAGGAAAAAGAAATCGCTTATTTGAAAGAAATTATCGTGTTGATGAAGGTGGGTGAGCAGGGTTAGGCCGGGTAGCCAGCGCAGAGTCACCTCTACCGTCCTCCCACACCACCGAACATACTTAGGAATGAGGATTTTATAACTCCCGAAACTATCGGTTGGCTAAAGATGCTGATTGTAACGGGTTTTGGCGAGGCTCAGAGCCAGTGACGAAGAATCAAGGCTTTCGGCTGGTTTGCCGATTTGGGGAATGCCAAAATCTCAGTAGAACACCAACGTAACCTATTGATTTTACGTGACCCACTCTACCCTCCCCCAAACCCGTTACAATCAGTATAAAGGGAATATAAAGGGTATATAAAGGTATAAAGGTATAAAGGTATAAAGGGGACGCTACCCTTTTTTGGGTATAAAGGGGACGCTACCCTTTTTTGAGTATTTTTCCTGGTATAAAGGGGACGCTACCCTTTTTTGAGTATTTTTCCTCATTATTCCAATCATCTAATCCATTAATCCTCCAGAAAAGGGAAGCGTCTCCTTTTATCCCTTTTATCAACGACGCCGACGACGCCAACGTAGGCCGCTACGCCAACCTAGTCAACGCCATGGCGCAACACGTCCAGGTATAAAGGGGACGCTACCCTTTTTTGAGTATTTTTCCTCATTATTCCAATCAT
>CAZOSP010000063.1:23184-23452 GCA_964582525.1 uncultured Thiomargarita sp.
GCCAACGTAGGCCGCTACGCCAACCTAGTCAACGCCATGGCGCAACACGTCCAGGCGTTTTGGCTGACTTGGAAGTCAACCTTTCATGCGATTGCTCACCGCTTGGGAGAATGGGATAGAAGACTGGAAACAGCCGTTAAACGCGCCGTTGCTCATGCGGTTAAGCGCGAGGCGAAACTGGATTCGGCAAAAACTGACGCAGTGATTGAAAAGCGCCTCAACCTCTGCTTTGAAGCCGACCAAGCTGTAGAGCAAGCCCGCCAACACT
>CAZOSP010000064.1:0-22067 GCA_964582525.1 uncultured Thiomargarita sp.
ATGCCGAGTTTCGCCCGCGTTCGCGCCGCAAAAAAACGCGGCGCAAACCCTACAACAACTCCAGCGGCGCGTCGTGGCACTGGAGTGTAGAAGTGGGAAGCACGGTAGTTGCCCACCATTTCCTTCATTTCCGCCATCCAGATGGGAAAGCAGGTTGTTATATACTTTACACGGTCATGTTTTCGGGGTTTAGTGTCTTTTTGCGAAGCCTAACATAACCATTCCTCGTTCCCATCGTCCCGACAGCATTCCCGCGTAACTGTTCAGGCCACCCCCACCACCTGAGCAGGCGGTAGCGATGGTGCATTTCTACCCGCACGCCTTTCCCGAATCATTCGCGGGTCAAAGCTTGCAACCTTGCCCTGAACGTTTTGATTATCCTTACAATGATGTAAAACATTTGGGTGTAGGCTGCAAACCTACACCCGCCCCTTTTTGCGTAACAGTCAATTCTAAATTACACCACCAACGCCCCGTCCTTATCCGCCACGCTGATGTTCGCCTGTGTGCCCGCGTTAAACTGCAAAAAATCATCCTCAATGCCATCGCTGAAAATCACGCCATTTTCCGCCATCTGCGAAGTTAAGCGTAGCGGTGTACTACCCGTGATTTTACCAAACACCAAATTGGCAGCGGAAGTGCTGCTGGGGAAGGGTTCGCGCACTGTAAATTGCAAATAGTCAGCATCCCAAGCAAAGCTATAATCAGGTCTGTCTGCGGCTGTTCTGCTGCTTGTCACGCGCTTCTCACGCTTCTTAGCGGAGGCACCATGCAAGCCCTGATAAACCTGCTCGGCACCTGCCATCAGACTTTTGAACCAACCGCTTGATCCCAATCCGGTGGAAACAATAATGCCACTAGAAGAATGATTTTCTTGCTGCGTGCCTAGTGCGATTTGATAACGTGCAGAAACATGGGTTTTCTGCCCAATAAATAAATCATTCACTCCGTACAGCGTCTGCCCATTATTAAGCCGTACCTGCGCCATGGTCACGGGCTGCGTATATCGCCGTCCGGCAAAGACTTCGGGCAAAATTTTATCCAAATCAGCCACGCGAAACGGCAGCAACACCCCATCCCAACGCAACGGATCCGGATTTACGCCAATCACCGGCTGACCATTCAGATATTTAACTGTATTCGCTACCAAACCATCCTGCCCCAGCACGACCACCTTGTCATTGTCGGCAAAGACAAAATTAGGCAAAAAGCTGCGCTCTAGTTTTTGCACACGCCCCAAACGCGCCAACAAGCTCTCAGTCTCTTGCAATGCCGCTTGGTAAGTATGATGCTCGTGCAAATAATCAGAAAAATCCGCGCCCTGATGTTCAATATAAAAACGCGCTTGGGCTTGCGTATTAAAGCGCGCAATCAAGTCATCCAAGCGAGTACGGCGCATGACCAAAATGATTTTATGTTCGGAGATAGGCTGCATAAATGACTCAACTCCTCAAGTGATAGGGGCTATTAAATTGACACGTTTGTAGGTAAGCGTTTACATCCCCGAGTAAAAACCCAGCAATTTCCGCCACACCTCGATTACTTCAGCCAACAACCAATTTACATACTTTTTATCGGGTATATTTTCTTAGGCACAAAAAAGGCTCTTCAGGAATTTGTGTTGGAGTGAATATAATTTAATCAATGAGTGACAGCGCACTTCCGTCCGGAGTATTGCCAAAAATCCATCCGCTTTGGCGGTCGTTTTGCACCCAAGCACGAAGAATCAATGAGTTACAGTGATAAACGGTATCGTTTTTCGGCTTCGCTGCTGGGTGTCATTATGCTGTAATAGATTGTTTTCAAATATAATTTATTGCAACACAAATTCCTAGAGAGCCTACTTTTTTTACTTATGTGAATTGACATACTCACGTAAGACTTCATCCATGCGTGTCTGCCAACCTTGTCCTGTTGCTTTGAAATAAGCAATCACTTCAGGACTATAACGCACAGGCACTAAAACTTTTTTGCGCTGTGCTTTAAGACGACCTAAGATTACCTGCGCTGGTAACATGGCATCTAGTTGTTCATCTGTTAGCGGCAAAGCGTCGGGATCGCTATTAGCAGCTTGCATAATTTGCTGATCTTCTTCTTCGGACGGCAGTCGAATATTGGCATATTTAGCGGTGGATGTTTTTGACATAGTGTTGAACCTCACGGAGGGTAGCGCAACGCAAGCTGATGATTCTGTATACATCGTCATGTTCGATAAAAGCCACGTAGTACAAAGTGTTTGTTTTAGGTGCAAGTGCGATCATACGCATTTCGTTATAATCATAATGCTCATCAATCCACACCAGCGCAGCATCCCAATCAAGTTCCGATGCCAACGCCAATGACACGCCATGTTTGCTACGGTTTGCGACATCTTTAGCGGGATCGAATTCAATTTCCATAACTTATTGTAGCTACAAAAATAGTTCAAATTCACAAGCGGTCGAAATCGGCAAGCTGATTTTGCTAAAAATTCGCCCGTATATCTTACATTTCGCGCCACCCAAGACTCATTTTCTCTTTTTTATCCTGGCACCCAAAAATATATTTTTAGTGTGGCTATTTTGCAATAAGCAGTGGAAGCAATGGTTCAATTATACTTTGATAAACAGTTACTTGAGAGGATAACATAATTTTTAACTCCATTTTAAATGATTGAAAGCAATAATTATACCGAACACTATTGGTTTTATACGCTGTTTATTTTTATTTTTGTCAAATTGTAGTAAAGAAGGATACTTTAGTGAAAACATCGCAAACCCGGACATCACTATGTCAGTCATTGAATATACAAGGTTTCCGACGCGATGTTCGGGTATTTTCTCCACCTTGCTTTGAATTATTTTTAGTATACTGCGCCCTGCTTGAAACTGCTCTCAGGGATATTTTTAAGTACTTGAAATCCAAAAACTGAGGTGAAACTTGATAAAGCAAAAAATGCAGTTTCTGGCAGGTATGCGTATAAATTCTCTATCGAAAGGGTACGGTGAAATTTTAAGTCTTCACGGGGCGGCGGGGAGGGTAATTTTCTTGGCATGGTTGTCTGACCTTGTTTCGTTTTAGGGACAACTATGGGCTATTTTAACAGGGTTTTGATGCGGGCGGGAACTGCTGTTTTTACACCGTATTGCCGAATATTTCTATGAACTCAGAAATGGCTTAGAAATGGTGTTTTCTATGTTAGTGGGAATTATTAGAGCTGCATAATGAAAGCATCAGGTTTGTATTCATAATAAAAATAGATTCAAGTGACTAGGGTGTATTTCTCGTTCCTACGCGCTGGCGTGGGAATGCGTAACCGTGCGTGCTGCTTTGCAGACCAGCAGCAGCGGCTTGCCGCGCTGATCGGGAGAGCAGCACGCTCAACTGATGTCACTTTATAATGGGGGATACCATGCAGGACTATATCATTGATTTCAAACAACTTAGAATGCAGGACGTGGGCAAAGTCGGGGGCAAAAACGCCTCGCTAGGCGAGATGGTCAGCCAACTCAGCACGGCGGGCGTACAGGTGCCGGGTGGCTTTGCCACCACCGCCGATGCTTTTATAGATTTTTTAAGTCAGCAAGGCTTAAAACACACCATTGATGCACGGCTGGCGGCACTTAATGTGGATGATGTGGATGAATTAGCCCGCGTCGGCGCGGAAATTCGCCAAGCCGTGATCGACACGCCGTTTCCGCCCGAACTGGAAAACGCTATCCGCACGCATTATCAGGCAATGCTAGATGCAGAAGGCGACATCACGGTCGCGGTGCGCTCTTCAGCCACCGCCGAAGACCTGCCCGATGCCTCCTTTGCCGGACAGCAAGAAACCTTTTTGAATGTGCATGGCATTGAGCCTGTACTGCAAGCCGTGAAACACGTTTTCGCCTCGCTGTTTAATGATCGGGCGATTTCTTACCGCGTTCATCAAGGCTTTGCGCACAGCGATGTGGCACTGTCGGCGGGCATTCAGCGCATGGTGCGCAGCGACATCGGTGCCAGTGGCGTGATGTTTACGCTGGACACAGAATCGGGTTTTCCCGATGTGGTGTTCATTACCGCCGCTTATGGCTTGGGCGAAACGGTGGTGCAAGGCGCGGTCAATCCGGATGAATTTTATGTGTATAAACCCACCCTGCGACAAGGCAAACCAGCGATAGTGCGGCGCAATCGCGGCAGCAAAGCGATTAAAATGATTTACAGCGGCGAGCAAGGTCATGGCAAATCGGTGAAAACCGTCGCCGTCGATAAAGCCGAGGCACTGGCGTTTGCCTTAAGCGATGCCGAAGTGGAAGAACTGGCGCGGCAAGCATTGATTATTGAAGATCATTATCAACGCCCGATGGATATTGAATGGGGACGCGATGGACAGGATGGCAACATTTATATTTTGCAAGCGCGTCCGGAAACCGTCAAAAGCCGCACTGCGCAAGCGGCTGTAACTGAGCGTTTTCGCTTGCGTGACAATCAGGTGCGCAGCAGCGTACTGGCGGAGGGGCGCAGCATCGGGCAGCGCATTGGCGCGGGTGTGGTGCGCCTGGTGGCTTCCCTGAGCGAGATGAACAAGGTGCAGAGCGGCGATGTGTTGGTCACCGACATGACTGATCCCGATTGGGAGCCGGTGATGAAACGCGCTGCGGCGATTGTCACGAATCGCGGCGGACGCACCTGCCACGCCTCAATAGTCGCTCGTGAACTGGGCATTCCAGCGGTGGTAGGCTGCGGCGATGCGACGCAATTATTGCCCGATGGCAGTGCCGTCACCGTATCTTGCGCAGAAGGCGATACTGGCTACATTTATCAAGGCATTTTAGACTATGAAGTGCAGCGTTCCGATGCCCAGCAGATGCCGCACATCCCTTTCAAAATTATGATGAATGTGGGTAATCCTGATCGCGCCTTTGATTTTGCCGCGTTGCCCAATCAAGGCGTTGGCTTGGCGCGTTTAGAATTTATCATCAACCGGATGATCGGCATACATCCTAAAGCCTTGTTAAACTTCGATAAACAATCGCCCGACCTGCAAGCGACAATCAATGAACAGGTAGCCGGCTACGCCGATCCCGTGCGTTTTTACATCGACCGCCTGGCAGAAGGCGTTGCTACTCTGGCGGCGGCGTTTTATCCCAAGCCAGTGATTGTGCGTTTGTCTGATTTCAAATCCAATGAATACGCGAATTTAATCGGTGGTGAATTATTTGAACCGCATGAAGAAAATCCCATGCTGGGCTTTCGTGGCGCGTCGCGTTACATTTCTGATTCTTTCCGCGATTGCTTTGATTTAGAATGTCAAGCCATGCGTAAAGTGCGCGAGACGATGGGCTTAGACAATGTAGAATTGATGATTCCATTCGTGCGCACTGTGGACGAAGCGCGGCAGGTCATTGAAGTGCTAAAAGAAAACGGCTTGGAACGGGGTAAAAATGGCTTGCGTTTGATTATGATGTGTGAAATTCCCTCAAACGCACTGCTGGCAGAGCAGTTCTTAGACTATTTTGACGGGTTTTCTATTGGTTCAAACGACATGACACAACTCACGCTTGGACTGGATCGTGATTCGGGTTTGATTGCGCATTTGTTTGATGAACGCAATGCAGCGGTAAAAGCCTTACTACATATCGCCATTCAAGCCTGCCGCAAGCACAATAAATACGTGGGGATTTGTGGACAAGGACCTTCGGATCATCCAGATTTAGCAAAATGGCTCATGGAAGAAGGGATTGGTTCAGTCTCTTTGAACCCGGATACGGTGATTGCCACCTGGTTGTATTTAGCAGAACAGCAGGCGGCATAAGCAAAAACCTGACAGGTTTTAAAAACCTGTTAGCTTGAATAGTGTAGAGTGTGCGCCGTCTGTTTGGCCCGCTGGGATGGCTAATCTCCCGAACAGCCGAACGGCGCAAGCCGTTCATTGTTTGAGTGCCTCAATTTCTTTAACAACGCCACCGTCATTTCTCGTAGTCGGAATGACGGATGACGGCACCAACAGACGCGCCTTATCCGTCCTGCCGGCTAGGTTTTGCAAACCTAGAAAGTTTAATAATGCTGCAATAAAGTGTGCGTACAAACTAGAAAATTCGCTATACCTTTCAATGAGGATGAATGATGACTCGCAATACCAACCTGAAAAAAACCAAAGAAACGCCTGCACCTGAACACGAACACACCCGCACCGGCATGTCGATTCAGTCGCTTCAGCAAGCTTTTAACGACAACCTGTTTTACTTGCAAGGGCGTTTTCACGATGTCGCTACCTTAAACGACCAATATATGGCGGCGGCTTATACGGTGCGTGACCGCTTGCTGGCGCGCTGGATTCAATCGGCACAAGCCTACAAAAACAGCGGCGTGCGCACGGTGTGCTATTTGTCAGCCGAGTTTCTGCTCGGTCCGCATTTAGGCAACAACATGATTAATCTGGATATCATGGAAAAAGCCCAAGAAGTGTCTGAGCAAATGAAGTTGGACTTGCAGGCGATTATGGACCAAGAGGAAGAACCCGGTCTGGGTAACGGCGGTCTGGGGCGTTTAGCTGCTTGCTACATGGATTCGCTGGCAACCCTGCAAATTCCGGCGATTGGCTACGGCATTCGCTACGAGTTCGGTATTTTTGACCAAAAAATCGAAGACGGCTGGCAAAAAGAAGTCACCGATATGTGGCTGCGCAACGGCAATCCTTGGGAATTGCCACGTCCTAAATTGCGTTTTCAGGTTAAATTTGGCGGACATACGGAACGATATCAAGATAACACTGGGCAGTTGCAGGTGCGCTGGCATCCAGCAGAAATTATCAGCGGCATGGCGTATGACACGCCGATTTTGGGTTATGGCGTGAACAACGTGAATTTGCTGCGGCTGTGGAAGTCCGAAGCCTGCGAATCCTTTGATTTTTCTGCCTTTAATAAAGGCGATTATTATGGTGCGGTGCATGAAAAAATGGTCGCCGAAACCATTTCTAAAGTGCTGTATCCCAATGATGAAGCGGTGGCGGGTAAGGAATTGCGCCTCAAGCAGCAATATTTCTTTGTCTCCTGCTCGCTGCAAGACATGATGCGTTTACATTTCAAGCAAAGCGGCAGCGTTGACGGTTTTGAGAAAAAATTTGCCGCGCAACTGAATGACACCCATCCGTCGGTTGCGGTTGCTGAACTGATGCGTTTGCTGCTGGATGAATATCATCAGCCGTGGGATAAGGCATGGAGCATCACCCGCAACACTTTCGCTTATACCAATCACACGCTGCTGCCGGAAGCGTTGGAAACTTGGTCAGTGGATTTATTTCAGCGTTTGCTGCCGCGCCATCTGGAAATTATTTACGAAATCAATCGGCGTTTTCTCGATGAAGTACGCCTGCGTTTTCTCAACGATGAAGCGCGGCTGGCGCGTATGTCTTTAATTGATGAAGGCAATGGACGGCGGGTGCGGATGGCAAATCTAGCGTGTGTCGGCAGCTTTGCGATTAACGGCGTGGCGGCGTTACACACCGAATTGCTAAAAAGCACCGTGTTACGCGATTTTTACGAGCTGTGTCCGGAAAAATTCAGCAATAAAACCAACGGGGTCACGCCGCGCCGCTTTTTGGTGTTAAGCAATCCGCGCTTGACAAAATTGCTCACCGAACATGTAGAACCGGGCTGGCAGCGCGATCTCATGCAGTTGCGCGGCTTAGAAAAATTCGCTGATGACAGCGCGTTTCAAGAGCAATGGCGAGAGGTCAAACACGCCGCCAAGCAAGACTTAGCCGATTGCATTGTCGAGCGCACCGGCATTTTGCTCAATCCCGACAGCCTGTTTGACGTGCAAGCCAAGCGCATTCACGAGTATAAACGCCAGCATTTGAACGTGCTGCACATCATCGCCCTGTACGAATGGATTAAGCAAAATCCCAACGCCGAAGTCACTCCGCGCAGCTTTATTTTTGGCGGCAAAGCCGCGCCCAGTTATGTTATCGCCAAATTGATTATTAAGCTGATTAGCTCAGTGGGCATGATGATCAATCGTGACAAAGCCATGCAAGATAAGCTGAAAGTCGTCTTTATGCCGAATTTCAATGTGAAAAACAGCCAGCGCGTGTATCCCGCCGCCGATTTGTCCGAGCAAATTTCCACCGCCGGCAAAGAAGCCTCTGGCACCGGCAACATGAAATTTTCTATGAACGGCGCCTTGACCATCGGCACATTAGACGGCGCAAATGTGGAAATCCGCGAAGAAGTCGGTGCGGAAAACTTTTTCTTGTTCGGTATGACCGCCGCGCAAGTGGAACAACAATGGCGCGATGGCTACCGCCCACGCCAATGCTACGAAAACGACGCACAATTACGCAGTGCCATCGATTTGATAAGTTCCGGCTTTTTCTCGCACGGCGATGGCGACTTGTTTAAGCCGCTGATAGATAATCTGTTGCAGCATGATCCCTATTTAGTCATGGCGGATTTTCGTGCCTACATGGATTGTCAGCAGCGCGTCGGTCAAGCCTACGCGGATGCGCAACATTGGACGCAGATGTCAATTTTGAACGTAGCGCGGATTGGTAAATTTTCTTCTGATCGTGCGATCAAGCAATATTGTGAAGAGATTTGGAAAGTTGAGCCGTGCGATGTAAAAACGGATTGTCATTAGGCGACTGCCATCAAAAGTTCTCACGAATTGTAAGTGGCTTCTGGTGGCAATTTTTTGCCTTGTTGTTTTAAGCCCAATGCGGGAATGCCCAAGCTCATCGGTGTCTAATGGCGTAACTTCAACAACGGCTAAGTTGCCTTCTGCGTCTAAGCGTAATCGAGCGCGGCGGAGTAGGGCGGATTAAGGCGCGTCTGTTTGCGCCGTATCCGCCAATTGGGGCTCAAGCACAAAAACACCAAGGATTTCAATATGAATACATTATTAGACCAACGCATTACCTTTAATCCCAAACAGTGCGGCGGACGCGCTTGTATTCGCGGAATGCGCATTCGTGTGGCTGATATTCTGGAAATGTTGGCGGAAGGTGTGAGTCAGCAAGCAGTGCTTGAAGATTTTCCTGATTTGGAAACCGAGGATATTCAAGCCTGTCTGCATTTTGCGGCTCGGAGTAGGGCGGATTAAGGCGCGTCTGTTTGCGCCGTATCCGCCAATTGGGATATGGCGGATACGCTCCGCTTAATCCGCCCTACAAGTCTGGTTATAAAGCACCAAACCAAAAATCGACATTTTTATGCAGAAAGTCATCATAGCGCAAGTAATGCGATCCATCACAGGAAAAATTGAGTGCCACCATGCCGTTGCAAACATTCAGCGAGCCGGAGCGTAAATACACATTGTCATCAGCAAAACGCAATTCTTTAAATAAATCAAATACCGGACGAATCAGTGCGGGCGGGACTTGTGAGCGTTCCGTGTAGGAGCGATGCGGGTAGGCGAGACATATATCGGGATCGGTGAGTTCCTCAATATTGAGAATTCGGTAAGAATACGGATTGTCCACCAGCCAAATAGTAGCGCGACTGCTGGAAAAGTGCAGCTTACCGTGAAACACGCCGTGTTCTATGATCAACTCTCCCATCAGAGACAATACGTCATCAATTTTTTCATCCATCGCGCTGTTGCTGCGCGATTGTAAAAATAAGCCGCCACGAATGGCGGGGTCGCCTTTGATTTGTCGCCAATTATCCGGTTCTTGGTAAATATCAGCGGTGCCGGGCAATTCACGCAAGTCGTAATCCGCGCCGAGAAAACCGACGCGCTCACCTTCTGTGCCACGAATCACTTGAATAGCGGTGAGCGAAGGGCGTTTTTTGTTGCGGCTGATGTAGGCTTCGGAAAGTTTGAAATCGGTGTGTCCGATAATCTCCTGCATGTAGGGACGGTCGAGACGGTCGCGCCGAAAATGGCTGTCGTCTTTGCCTTCGCGGGTGATGTTGGCAGTGATTTGTACGCCGTCGGCATCCAGTACATAGAGATGTTTGCAGTAGGTGATGTTGGGAAGTTCGCGTGTCAGCAAGGCTTCTAAGGCTTCGCGCTGCAAGTTCGGCGCACAGGTTTTTGCCAACTTGAGCAATTTACGCCCTAGCAATGCGGTTAAATGTTCACGTTGTTGCTGAATAGAATGTTTTAGACTGGCGTTCATAATGTCTCTTAATCTGAAAAGGTTGGATTTAGGCTAATCGGCTGGGTGGCGAGTAGCGAGCGTATGGCATCAACATGAAAGCCCTGTTCGGCTTCGGTAAAAATCGCGTATAGCGTGTAAGTGCCGCTAAAACTGGCATCCATGGAAATATCCAAAACGAGATGGTCGGTGTGCGCAGCATCAATATGTGTCGCCCAAGGCTGTGCGTCTAAAGACAGTTGCGGTTGTGCCGGATGCCCGCCGCTGACAAACCACAGCGTTTCGGCAACTTCTATCGCAAGCCATAAATCTACTGCCGGACGCGGATGAAGAGCGGCATTTTTTTCTGTTAAGCGCGTTTGCCAACGCTCGCCGCTGCGAAATTGGCTTGGACTGGTGAACACTAACTCGCTTAACAGATGGCTATCAATAAAATCCTGAAACGACGAAACGCGGCTGTAAACCCCGTAGGCTTTCGCGTCCGCACAGGGTAGCCCGCTGCGTTTACCGCCAAAGCTGGTAATCCCCACCTGCCGCCATTCTGTGCCATCAAAAGCGACTAAGGGGCCGCCGCTGTCACCAAAGCAAGTGTCTTTGCCACCTTCAACAAAACCCGCGCACAGTTGCGAATCAATCAATCGATATTCGCCCTTATAGACTTGTTGGCATAGGTCTAAAGCCACTAGCGGCAATTCTACTTGTTGCAAAATATCCGCATGTTGGTTGCTGCTGACACGGGTAACGCCCCAACCCAACGCCAATGCCGTCTGTCCGGCTTGCTCAACCGGGCTATTTGCTGTCGCTATTTTGAGGCTAGAAGGGAGTGCCGGCTGGCTGAGTTGTAGTAAGGCGATGTCATTGGGACTGTCGTAATTGTAAGTGTTCCACTGCGGATGCTGAAAAAAGCGTTCAACGGCAATCAATTCGCTTTGCAGCAATGCGGAACGTCTATGCAGCCCAACAGCTACTCGCAAGTGAGTCGGCATCGGGTAAAAATTATCCAGACAATGCGCTGCGGTCAGCACCCAATAGGCATCAATCAAGCTGCCGCCGCAAAAATGTCCGGCTGAATTTTGCACAGAAACCATCCAAGACCAATCGCCTGGCGCAGTATCAACACCGCCAATAATGCGGCGTTGTGCGTCGGCAGTGGATAGCGTACCGAACCAAACAACAGCGATGCCGAGCAGTCCTAAATAGTTTTTCATCCGGTTGATGCTCATTGAACACTAAGCCGATGGTGTGGGCGGTGAAGGGCTGTCGTCATTCGCTTGACCGCCGCCAAACAAACGTCCTATCGCGTTAAACACGCCTTTGATGCCGCGCCAAATTTTTGGCAAAAACCAGACTAAAAACAACAAAAATAGCGCGAGCAAAGCTAAAAACAACAGGGGATAATTAAAAGCTAACCACAAGCCGCCAAAAGCCGTCACATCCTCGCCGATGGAAGCCGTCCAGTTGCTAAAAGGTTCCGGTGAAGTATTAATCAGCACCCGCGAACCCGCTTTTGCCGCATGACTACCGGTAGCCAGTCCGCCGCCCACTATCAAGGCAGCCAATTCCATTGCCATGCCCGCCTCGCCCACCGCGCCCGCGGCTAACAAAGCGCCGGCAGGAATGCGGATAAAGGTGTGCAGCGTATCCCAAACGGTATCCACGCCCGGAATTTTGTCCGTTAAAAACTCCACCGCATACATCAAACCCGCCGCGCCGATGACCAGCGGATGCGCCAGTATTTGCAAATCGGGCGGCAATGCCAGAATCCCGGTAGAGCCAGCAAAACCCAGCATAAACAAGGTTGCATACAGGTTAATGCCGCTTGCCCAGCCTGCGCCAAGCATTAAAGCGAGGGTTTCGATCATCACTATCTCCTCAGTACTGATGTGATAGAAAAAATAACCTATGGTGCTTCAGATAAATAATTTCCAAAAACCTGATCGGTCTTGAAGACCTGTCAGGTTTGCGGAAGGCCATTGAATTATCTGAAAATCTATAGGTTTAGATGCTGGCATAGTGTAACGAATTTCAAGCTTACGCGCTTAATCTGCGAAGAAGCTTATATAATGGCGCGGACTAAACCCAAGATGGTGCTCATTTTATACAGAAACACAACGGAGAAAACTATGCCCTCATCCCCTAGCCGCGATTTAGAAACCTTTGATAATCCACAGACTGAAGCTGATTACCGCATCCATATTCGCATCCCAGAATTTACCTGCTTATGCCCAAAAACCGCACAGCCGGATTTTGCCACCCTCTACTTAGATTATATTCCTGATAAAAAATGTATAGAACTCAAAGCATTAAAAATATATATCTGGAGCTACCGCGATACGGGTGCGTTTCACGAAGCCGTGACCAATCAGATTTTGCAAGATTTAGCCGCTGCTTGTGAGCCGCGTTATATGCGCCTAAAAGCCGAATTTTATGTACGCGGCGGCATTTACACCAGCGTGATTGCCGAACACCGCCAAGCCGCTTGGCAGCCACAACCGCGAGTAGAACTGCCATGAAGCAAAACGCCATCGTATTGCTCAGTGGCGGCTTGGATTCTGCCACCGCACTGGCGATAGCCAAAGCTCAAGGTTTCACGCCTTACGCGCTATCGTTTCGCTATGGGCAGCGTCACGCGCACGAATTAGCGTGCGCCAAACAAGTGGCGCGGCATCAGGGCGTGGCGCAACATTTAATGATTGATGTCGATTTATCCGTATTTGGCGGCTCTGCTTTAACCAGCGCGGAGATCGCCGTACCCAAAGGACGCTCGGCAAGCGACATCAGTGCCGCCGGTGAAATTCCCGTGACTTACGTGCCTGCGCGTAACACGATTTTCTTATCTTACGCGCTAGCTTGGGCAGAAGTCCTGCCCGCCTTAGATATTTTCATCGGTGTAAATGCGTTGGATTATAGCGGCTATCCGGATTGTCGCCCAGCTTACATCGAAGCTTTCACAAAAATGGCGAATTTAGCTACCAAAGCCGGTGTCAGCGGACAACCTATGCGTATTCACACGCCGTTAATTGACTTAAAAAAATCCGCCATCATCGAAAAAGGCTTAAAACTAGGAGTCGATTACGCCCTGACTTCCACCTGTTACGCACCCACACTCGCTGGTCAAGCCTGTGGTCAATGTGACGCTTGTCTGCTACGCCTAAAAGGCTTTAAGCAACTCAAACTCACTGATCCCGTCAAGTACGTTTGAGGCTATAGACTCTAAAGGCGTGACCACAAAATAATGCCAGAAAGTACGCGGGCGTAAACCCTCTAGGCTTTCAAAATCCATAGTGCTTCAGATAAATAATCTCCAAACACCTGACAGGTCTTGAAGACCTGTCAGGTTTGCGGAAGGCAATTGAGTTATCTGAAAATCTATAGAGAGGAACTTATTCATCGGCAGGTGCTGGCGCAATTTCCCTTCTTTTGTGTATCAAAATCTTCCCATAGTTGCAAAAAACGCTAAAAAATATAATTGCTTTTATAGAGTGCTTGTATTTTTAATAGTTTTGCACACCGCTTTTGTGCCTAAGCTGCATTCCTTGCAGTTAATTTTTTACTAAAAAATCAGCAAGGCTGATTCTTTAGTTTGAAAAAAAGTCAAATTTTTTTATTTTTAAGCTGTAAAATCAAATATATTGAGCTATATTAGTCAAAAGTAAGGCTTTTTGATTTAAAGTCTGCTGTAAACCTAAATTTTATCTGATTGGGGAATGATTATGCAGCACGCAGTCAGCTACACCCAAATGCGCACCGCTTCGCCACCTCAAACTGCACCTGCTACAACAACGGGTGATAACAGCGAGCATTTGAGCGGCAGCGTCGAGCGCGTGACTTTTCATAGCGCGGATACCGGTTTTTGCGTGTTGCGCATCAAGGTTAAAGGACAGCGCGATCTCTGTACTTTAATCGGTTCATTACCCAGCATCTCGCCCGGCGAATATGTTGAAGCCAGCGGCAATTGGATTAACGACCGCACACACGGCTTGCAGTTTAAAGCGCGTTTTTTGCGCTGTATTCCGCCCTCCACAATAGAAGGCATGGAAAAATACTTGGGGTCGGGCTTGATTCGCGGCATAGGCCCACATTTTGCGAAAAAGCTTATTAAAGCCTTTGGCGATCAAGTATTTGAAGTCATTGAACAGCAATCTGAGCGGTTGCTGGAGTTGCCCGGTATTGGTAAAAAACGCCATAAGCGCGTGATTGAGGCGTGGGCGGAACAAAAAGTCGTGCGCGAGATCATGGTGTTTTTGCAATCGCACGGGGTCGGCACCGGGCGAGCGGTGCGCATTTATAAAACCTACGGCGAGGCGGCAATTGAAAAAGTGCGCGAAAATCCCTATCGCCTCGCTCTCGATATTCACGGTATCGGCTTCAAAACTGCTGATACGATTGCACAAAAATTAGGCATCGAAAAAGACTCGCCGTTACGCGCACAAGCCGGTGTGCGACATGTCTTGCAAGAACTCAGCGGGTCCGGACATTGCGCCTCTAGTCGTGAGCAATTGGTTGAATGGGCAGTGAAAAGTTTAGAAGTCGATGCGCCCTTGATTCATGCTGCAATTAACCAAGAACTGGGCACCGGGACTTTGATTGCTGACGTGATTGATGAGCAGCCTTGCGTGTTTCTCGCTGCCTTGTACCGCGCCGAACAGGGCGTTGCCAAACATTGCCAACGCCTGCTGCACGGTGACTTGCCTTGGCCGCCCATCAATCTTGCCAAAGCCCTGCCTTGGGTGGAAGAAAAAACCGGCTTGCAGTTGTCCGCTTCGCAACGTGACGCGATAGCACTGGCATTGCGCAGTAAGTTTTTAGTCATCACCGGCGGTCCCGGTGTGGGTAAAACTACGCTACTCAACAGCTTGCTGAAAATTCTCTGCGCCAAAGGCGTAGCAACCACGCTGTGCGCACCGACCGGACGTGCGGCTAAACGCCTGTCTGAATCTACTCAGCTAGAGGCAAAAACCATTCACCGTTTATTGGAATTTAATCCCAAAGAAGGCGGTTTTAAGCGCGATCAAAATAATCCGCTGGCAACCCAACTGTTGGTCATTGACGAAGCGTCAATGGTCGATGTGGTGCTGATGAACCAATTACTACGCGCCGTGCCAGACAGCGCGGCGGTGCTGGTGGTAGGCGATGTGGATCAGTTGCCGTCCGTAGGACCCGGTTCAGTGTTAGCCGATTTGCTCGATTCTCATTGCCTGCCTAGCGTGCGTCTGAGCGAGATTTTTCGCCAAGCCGCCAGTTCGCAAATCGTTGTCAACGCACACCGCATCAATCTCGGCAAAACGCCTTACAGCCCCGCGCCCAAGTCTTCCCAGACTGTACAGGAAGCCCCTGGCAACTATGGTAAGCCCGACCAAGACAGTGATTTTTATCTGATTGCGGCGGACGATCCTGACAGCATTGCCAGCAAGTTGCTACATGTTGTCACCGAGCGTATTCCCAAACGCTTTGGTTTTGATCCGCTGCTAGACATCCAAGTGCTAACCCCGATGCAGCGCGGCGGATTGGGCGCACGCGCCTTAAATGTGCAGTTACAAGCCGCGCTGAATCCAGACGGGCAACCGCAATTAACCCGCTTTGGCGTGACCTTCGCCCGTGGCGATAAGGTGATTCAAAACCTCAATAACTATGACAAGGAGGTTTTTAATGGCGATATTGGGCGTATTGTGGAGGTGGATTTAGACGACGATACCTTGCTGATTGATTTTGAAGGGCGTGAAATTATTTATGAAAGCAGTGAGTTAGACGAATTGTCTTTGGCTTATGTGATCAGTATTCATCGCTCGCAGGGTTCGGAATATCCCTGCGTAGTCATCCCGCTGGCGATGCAGCATTACATGCTGTTAGAGCGCAATCTGCTGTACACCGCCGTCACGCGGGGCAAGTCGCTAGTGGTGTTGATTGGCGAGCAAAAAGCGTTAAGCATGGCGGTGCGTAATCATAAATCGCAAAAGCGCATGACCAATTTAGTAGCGCGTTTGAATGTTCCGGCGTAAAACAAACCCCCGCGACCTGATCGGCAGTCCTTTGAGGACTGCCCGTCTGGTTGCCAGTTAAGCTTCATATTGCGCGGTCATTAACGCCATGCGTACTTCATTGAGCAGGTCTTCGCGTTTATAAGAGCCTTTTTGCAACACTTGACTGACACCGGCATTGAGACGTTGTTGGTCGCTGTGGCTGATGTCTTTGGCGGTTAATATGACGACCGGAATCTGTTGCCATTGCGGATGCTGGCGCAGATGTTCGATGAACTCAAAGCCATCCATGACAGGCATCATAAGATCAGACAAAATCAGATCAGGGGTGAGTTTTTCAAGTTTTTCTAACGCCTGTTGACCGTTATCGGCTTTTTCTACCTGCCAAGCGTTTTTTTCCAATTGCCGCGCCAGCATGTCGCGGGTTGCTTGATCGTCATCAACAATCAAGACAGTGGGTTGATCGGTGTTATTCATGCGATGCGGCTGATATTTGTGCAGCAATTTACTGAGTTGCTCTTGCTCAACGGGTTTAATCAAATATCCTGACGCGCCCAAAGAATAGCCCGTATTTTCAGCATCATTGACAGATAGCAAGAGGAGCGGGATAGGTGACAAGGCGCGATCTTGCTTAAATTGCGCGAGAAAAGACCAGCTTTCGGTGGGCTGATTGAGGACATCTAAGGTGATTAAATCCGGTTTTTGTTCACGCGCAATGCGTAAACCTTCTACCGCGCTGCTGGCGATCAAGGTTTTATAACCCAAGCCTTTGATATAATTGTATAAAGTGCCGCAATCCAGAGAATTGGAAGAAATCAACAAGACCAAGCCGTTGGCTTTGGGATTGAGTATTGAGTCGTCTGAGATGTCGGGATAAAGGTCTAAACCATCGGCATCGGCTTGGGCTTCGCGTGGTAAGCGCAAAATAAAACGACTGCCTTTGCCGTATTCGCTTTCTACTGATAAATCCCCACCCATTAAGGTGGCTAAACGCTTACTGATCGACAACCCCAAGCCGGTGCCGCCATAATGTCGCGTAGTTGACGCATCGGCTTGGGTAAAGGCTTGAAAGACTTTATCTTGTTGCGCCTCGGTCATGCCGATACCCGTGTCTATGACCTGAAACTCTAGGTACGCCTTGTGTTCCTCGTTGTAACAGCTTATGCCTAGTGTGACTTCGCCATGATCGGTAAACTTAAAGGCATTGCTGAGTAAATTCAGCAAAATCTGCCGCAATTTCATCATGTCGCAGGTCATTTCTCCCAGTTCAGCGGGGATATCGATATGAAATTGATTATGTTGTTTTAAGGACAGCGGTTGACTTGATATTTTCACATCGTAAAGCAAATCCTTGACCGGAAAACGCTCATAAAACAACTGCATCCGCCCAGCTTCGATTTTAGAAAAATCTAACACGCCATTGATTAACTCCATCAAATGATGACCCGCAGTAGAAATTTTCGACAAGTCTTCGGAAAATTCTTTTTTCGGCAGTCCTTCAGCTTCTTCTTGCAAAATTTCAGCATAACCCAGAATTGCGTTCATCGGCGTGCGTAATTCATGGCTCATGTTGGCAAGAAATTGACTTTTTGCCAAATTTGCCGCTTCTGCGGTTTGTTTAGCTTCTTGCAGAGCATCTACAACAGTCGATAAGGCTTGGTTTTGTTGTTCAAGCAAAGCGTTTTTTTCTGCCAATTCTTGCTGCAAATGATACAAGTTCAACTGAGTTTGAATACGCGCTAACACTTCTTCTTGCTGAAAGGGTTTGGTAATGTAATCCGCCGCGCCTAATTCCAAGCCCTTGACCTTATCCACTGTGTCGCTTAAAGCAGTCATAAAAATAATCGGAATATTGCGGGTGTCGTTCTGGCTTTTGAGCACTTCGCAGACCGTGAAGCCGTCCATGCCAGGCATCATCACATCCAGTAAAATAAGATCGGGCAAAGCCAATTCCGCTTTGCGCAGCCCGCTTTTACCGTTTTTTGCCACCAACACTTCAAAATCGGCAGCATTAAGAAAGTCAAATAAGACATTCAGGTTAGCGGGTGTGTCATCTACAATCAGCAAAGTGCTTTTTTTATGAGGATGAGAATTCATTGAAGAACTCCTGTAGGGGGAAGCAAATTTTGACAAAATATCATTATTTTCCGCCATTTGCTATGCAAAACAACAAAAGCTAGGCGAACAACAGCAACCTAATGTATCAGCCTTCACATCTGGGGAGGTGAAAATTCATATTTTGGCATCGCTAATTGATACCTGCCGCCAACGCGGCGTGTCTCCTTAGGTGCTATTTGGAACAGGTGATTCGAGAAAGACGTGCGGGTAGAAATGCACCGCCGCTGCCGCCTGCTCCTATTTCGGGGGTGGAGGGCCGAATGGCTACACGGATTCAGGTAAGCATGATGAAACTTTTAATTCAAATATCTAGCCTGTGTCTTATAAGTTTACAAGCCTGTGTACTTATGGCTGATGAAGCATCAAGGTCAAACGAGTATCTGTCTGAAAAATTCGTATATTCTATACAAACCAGCAATGATTTTACCATTGCATTGCTTCCTGTCGAAAATTTCTCCGTCAATCCTGAAATAGCAACGTCTTTTCGTCAAATCCTAGAAAAGCATCTGATTGCCAAAGGTTACACGGTACTTGAGCAAAAACAAATCGATCAGGCACTTGGAGAATTAGGTCTAACTCATGCTGGACAGCTAAACTTACTCAGTTTTGATGAATTAAGTGAGGCTATTCCTGCCGATGCATTTTTATCAGGAGCAGTTGAGCAAGCTGTTGAACAACACATTGGAATTTATAACGCTTATGTTTATACTTGCTCATTAAAGCTGCAAAATCGCACAGGTGAAACACTTTGGTATGCTTTGCAAGAGCGTATTGCTAAACGCCGTTTTGCTATTGATCCTGTCAATGCCTTATTAGATATTTTTTTGATTAAACGAGGCAGTGATATACAAGAAGCGGCTGCCTCGCTAGCTCATAAATTGCTAGAATCTTTACCTGATGGACCCGTGCAAATTAGTGATGATTTATTGCTAGAACAAGCGATTACTATTGAAGCAGTCTCAACCGAAATAGAACATCAGAATGAAGACTTATTGGAGCAAGCCACAGAGGTTGCTATTGAGGAAAAGGAAATAGAAGAATGAATATACAGTCGCGTCATTTTTTATTATTCATGTCGTTATTCTTAACCGCCTGTGTCACCACTCAAGAAACTACAAACTCTACAGACTACGCTCCAATACAAAGCCAATGGCAACAAGGCGAACTTGGCATAATTGCGGTGGCAGAAGTTAGCGTAGAACACCCACTGGCAAAAAAACTTTATCCTACTGCAAGCTTCCGTGACATGCTCACCCGCAGTTTAGAAATCCACCCCGCCGTCAAAGTTATTGACTGGTCACGTTTAAGCGCAGTGTTATTTCGGCGTAACTTGGAATGGTCTGATGTGGTCGAAAATCCTGATGAACGCAAAGAAATCCAGGATGTGTTACTCAACGACTATTTTTAGTCGGAAACAAAGTCCGTATTCCGCCACCAATGAAAGTCATGCTGGACTTGAATGTCCTGATGGATGTGCTGCAACGGCGCGAACCGCATTACACACGGCTCAAGGTTTGCAACCTTGACCCGAACGTTTTTATTATCCTTACAATGATGTAAAACGTTAGGATGTAGCTTACAAACCCACACCCGCCCCGAAGCAGGACGCAGCAAAAGCGGATCGATTTCATCACAAACCTCATAGGGTAAACAAACATGAGCTTAAAAGAACAACGTGCAAAAGAAAAAGCCCGCAAGCAAGCAAAAAAAGCGCGCTTATGGAGAGAATTTACAGCGACGCAGAAGTGGGTGACTGAGGGGGCAGAGTATGTCACACAAGATCGCTATGACGAGGCGGTGGAATGTTTTACTCGTGCCATTGAACTCAGTCCACAATATGCTGATATTTATTACAATCGTGGAAATGTCTATAAAAAACAAAAAAACTATGCCATGGCTCTAGCAGACTTCAATAAAGTCATAGCACTGAATCCGCAAGATGCAGAAGCTTATCACAATCGCGGGTTTATCTATACAGAACAACAAGCCTATGACAAAGCACTAGCAGATTACACTCAAACCATCAAGATAAAACCACAACATCTCGATGCTTATAACAATCGCGGTTCTGTCTATGCAGAACAACGAGTCTATGACAAAGCGCTGGCGGATTTCAATCAAGTCATTAAACTCAATCCACAAGATGCTGCGGCTTATAACAATCGCGGGCTTGTGTATAGAGAACAAGAAGCCTCTGATAAAGCATTAGCAGATTTCAATCAAGCTATTGAATTCGATCCGCAATTAATAGAGGCTTATAAAAATCGTGGAATTCTATATAGAGAACAAAAAGCCTATGACAAAGCGCGGGATGATTTTAATCGAGCCATTGAACTCAATCCGCAAGATGCCGATTCTTATAACGGTCGTGGGCTTGTTTATGCCATACAAAAAGACTATAACAAAGCACTGGCGGATTTTAATCAAGCGATTAAACTCAATCCGCAAGATGCCGCATCTTATTATAATCGTGGGGCGATGTATTTAGAACAAAAAGACTATGACAAAGCACTGGCAGATTACAATGAAGTCATTAAACTCAATCCGCAAGATGCCAGATCTTATTATAATCGCGGGATTTTATATGCAGAACAAAAAAACTATGACAAAGCACTGGCGGATTACAATAAAGTCATTAAACTCAATCCGCAAGATTCCGCATCTTATTATAATCGTGGGGCGATGTATTTAGAACAAAAAAACTATGACAAAGCGCTGGCGGATTACAATAAAGTCATTAAACTCAATCCGCAAGATGCCGCATCTTATTATAATCGCGGGATTTTATATACAGAACAACAAAACTATGACAAAGCACTAGCAGATTATAATAAAGCCATTAAACTCAATTCGGAATATGTTTGGGCTTATGACTATCGCGGTTTTTTATATGCAAAACAAAAAAACTATAACAAAGCACTGGCAGATTTTAATAAAGTCATTGAACTTAATCCGCAAAATGCCGTTGCCTATAACAATCGTGGACAAATGTATTTAGAACAAAAGACCTATGACAAAGCACTGGCAGATTACAATCAAGCCATTGAACTCGATCCGCAAAATGCCGTATTTTATCATAATCGCGGGATATTCTATGCAAAACAAAAAAACCATAACAAAGCACTGGCGGATTTTAATCAATCCATTGAACTCAATCCACAATATGCCAATGTTTATTGCAATCGCGGACATTTATATGTAGAACAACAAGCCTATAACGAAGCATTGGTCGATTACCATCAAGCCATTACACTTGATCCGCAATATGCCGATGCTTATAAGGATCGCGGGCTTGTCTATATAACTCAAAAAAGCTATCAGTCAGCTCTTTCTGATTTTGACCATTTTATTCAATATTCAGAAGATGATGAACAGAAAAAAAACATAGCATTATTGGCGCATTCTATTGCCTTATCCATAAATGAGTTTAATGCTGCCCGTGAGTCTATAAAAAAAGCATTTGAACATGCCACAACAGAAGAAAAACGGCATTGCAAAGCCTATTTAGATAATATTGAATATATAGAAGAATACTTCGTTCCCACGCAGAGCATGGGAACGAGGATTAAACATAACTGTAGCTAAGACCAAACAGGTTTATCGTACAGCTTGGTTGAATTGACCAGATAAGGGACTCACCAGCAAATAACTTACCCGATTTACGGTACAATGAGCCAACACAAAAACTTGGAGTTATATCTCAATGCTGGAAAAATTAACCGACGCAGGCATAGCGATGATTAAAAAAGCTGCCAAGCTATCAACCGGCAGCAAGAAAAGACAATACATTGCGGTGTTATGCTTCACCTGGGGCATAAAGGGGAGGCATAAAGGGGACGCTACCCTTTTTTACGCCGTCCAATTGGACGATAACTTAACACCCGCCCAGCCAAAGCCTCCAGCTTTTG
>CAZOSP010000065.1:0-21877 GCA_964582525.1 uncultured Thiomargarita sp.
TGCCCCCACAAAAATGAGGCGGCGGTTTAATTTTGGAATTGGCTTGGATGTGGCGCGAAATGTAAGATGAACTACAGGCTAAACAGTAGCTTTTCTACCGCACGCAATAACTTAAAAAAACCTTCATGCAATGGACGTTGCCAAAATTCCACATAGGGTTGGCGAATGTGCATGACTTGTGTTTGCGCAATGCAGGCGGCTAATACGCCAGTTAATAAGCGATCATCAATTAATAAAATGGCTTGTGCGGGTACGCCTGTTTGCGTGCATACGGCTTGCAAACCGTCGGGATAGGGCTTTTTGCGCACGCCGGCGATAAAGCGTAGTCCCGGATACTGTTCATCAAACCAGGCTAAACGCTCGCTACGCGGCTGATTGCTGAGAATAAAAACCCGATCGGTGCCGAACTGCCGCACACAATGATCGAGCCATTGCTGTACTTTAGGTAGCGGCTGAGTCGCGCCGTCCGCAGCTAGTACGCCGTCGAAATCCAGCACTAAGATTTCTATACCCAAGACCGGTAATAACAAGGGGTCTAGCGCGGTGATGTGCTTGAGCGGTTGCTGCGTATGATAAGCGCGACGCACACAGCCCCAATATCGCCAAGTCATGCGCAGGGTGTATAGGCTACGTGTAGCGATTTCCTTGACATTCATGTTTTTTTCAATACACCAATGATGAACAATAATAACACCGCGCCTGCGGTTGCCATGATCAGTGAGCCGATGAAGCCACTGAATGAAACGCCTAGCATTGGAAATACCCAGCCGCCAAGAAACGATCCTAATACGCCGACCACTAGATTACCGAGCAAACCCAGTCCGCGTCCTTTCATAAGCAGTCCGGCAAGATAACCCGCTAACGCGCCAATGATTAAAAATAGAATTAAATTCATAAAAAAACTCCTTGGAAGGCTGGAGAGCCTTAATTTTGACCGTGCATTTTTCAGTGCTGGGCGTGCTAATCTGGGGAGGTGAACATTCTCTTTGGGAGAGGTCATTCAGTAAGTAGGCTTTCATTTCTGCGCGAAACGGCTTGCGCCGTTTGAGCTAATCGGGAGATTAGCTCTCCCAAACCTGCACCTAAGCATTCACGCTCCCCTTAAAAAATCTGTCAGGTTTAACGCGAGCAGTAACCTGAGTTATTTGTACTGCAAACCTATAAAATAACTGCGCCCCGGCATATTGTATTGATAAACCGTGCTGTATTCCTTGTCTAGCACATTATCAATGCGCGTTTGCACAGACCAATGCTTATCCAGTTGTTGCTCCCAGCGCACATGAGTGACCCCATAGCCGCCTAAACGCTGCTGGTTGGCGCGGTCATCGTAACGATACTGTTGGGCAAAGACTTGAATAGTCATGGTCGATTGGCGGATGGTTTCGCTGAGTTCAACATTAAAACTCAAGGGCGAGCGTCGCGCTAATTGCTTGTCGTTAGCATCGTCTGTGGCATCCAGCCAAGTGATTTGACTGCGCACATCTAAGCCGCCGGCGGTGCGCCACGATGCCGAAAGTTCCGCGCCCGTTATGGTGGCTGCATCAACATTATCAACGCCAAACGCGCCAGTCGCTGGATCAAAATGGGTACTGATGAGATTGTCGATCTGGGTTTGATAAAGGCTGGCACGCCATTGATAGTTATCTTGCGTTTGGCTTAAACCTATTTCAAGGCTATCGGCTTCTTCCGGTTGCAGGCTAGGATTGCTAAAACCAGGATAGTAGAGGTCGTTAAAAGTCGGCGCGGCGAAGGCGGTAGCATAACTGAGAAAAGCGCGTAGTTGTTGGGCAAAGGTAAAGCCCAGCGCAAAATTGCCGGTCAGATGATCGCCAAACTGTTGGTTGTCTTCTTGGCGCAAGGCGGCTTGCATATCCCATTGTCGCCCAAGATAGCGATATTGTGCGTAATAGCCGTGATTGTCGCGGGCGTTGAGGGTGTAGGCAGTGCTGCCTGCTACTTCGTCTTGGGTCAATTCATAGCCTACAATCACTTCGTGCGCCTGCCCTAATTGCCACTCGTTTTGCCAGTTCCATTGTGTGCGTTGCGTGTCAAATACGCTGTGATCGGTGTTATTGCCAAAATTATCTGCATTATCAGTGGCTTGGCTATAACTGATATGGCTTAGCCAAGAGCTACCGAGTTGCCAATCCACATCTACGCCCCATACCTGCTGCAAATAATCCGCTTGGTTTTGCAAAGAAGAATCGTATTCCGTGTGTCCTTCGCTGCGTAAACTGTGCGCATTTAGACGCAGAGCCGGTGACCACTGATGCGTTAAACGTGCGCTGAAGCTGGTATTGTCATAGCCGTCATCGTCAGGCTCGACGGTAAAGCAACCGCTGCTCGCATCGCCGCGACAGGCATTAAAACCATCAGAATCCAAGCGGCTGGCAGATAAATAGTAGCGCGTTTGGCGCGAGCCGCCGGCATGAGACAGCCCAAAATGTGTGGTTGCATTCGCGCCATAAGTCGCGTGGGCTTGCCAAGGTGTGGACTGGCTGTTGCGGGTGAAAATATGAATCACGCCGCCTAAAGCTTCTGATCCGTATAAACCGGAACGAGGACCACGCACAATTTCGATGCGCTCAATAGAATCTAAGGGCAGCAAATGCAGCGAAGCATTGCCGAGCGTCGGCGAACCGATTTTCACCCCGTTGATGAGAACTAAAACATGGTCGGAATTGGTGCCGCGCATAAATATTGATGCCGGTTGCCCTAACCCGCCGTTGTTGACAATATCCACGCCCGGCACAGCGCGTAATAAGTCCGGCAGGCTTAAGGCTTGGCTGTTTTCAATCGCTTTTCTATCTAATACGGTGACGGACGCTAAGGCGACATCGGCAGTTTCCGCGCTGCGGCTGGCGGTGACGAGCATGTCAGGCAGCGGTTTAGCCGCGGCACTATTGAGAGATAAAAGGGGAATCAACAGACTGAGGGTTTTCAAGGGGACGCTCCTGAGTAGAATAATGAGCATTGGCTCAAGCATACAACGATGGAGCTTAACTGTGCTAAGGCGCGAGTAGAACGCGGCTTTTGCGTAAAAAGCCGCGCCTCGACACCCAACAAGCTGCCCACCGCGACCTGTTTTCGCATCAACAGGCCGGTCTCCGGGCTTTAAGCACCTCTATCACCTTCCCAGCCGGAGCCAGTGGTATTTGATAAAGGTATGGCTTAGTCACCGTTGCGGGGGCAGCACCAGCTTTGCACTGGTTTCCCGTTTAACGGGTGCTTTTGCACAATTTGCGCGGCAAAAGCACCTGCACCTGTGGATGTAAAGCGGCGCATTCTACAGCAAGGAGGCATTGCTGTCATGCCGTATTTACCTCAAGCGCGAAATGAAAACCTTACAACATCTCCCGCACATGCGGTTCAGCACGCTTAAACAACACCCAAGCGGGACCTAACAACAAAAGCCACAACAAGAAAGGTCGCCAAAAATTTTCCGGCGACCAGGCGGCATGTTCTAATGTCCAAGGCATATCGTGAATACGAAACTGAATAGTCGTTATCAAATCGGCAAAAGGATTAAAGGCTAAAATCCAAGAGAAGTCTTCCGGTAGCATTTGCGGGAGATACAGAATAGGCGTTAAATACATGAATAAACTGATAAAAAATGGAAAAAACTGTCCTACATCTTTGAGGAACAGTCCCACCACTGCCAAAATGTAACAAAAAGGCAGCAGCCAAATAAACAACATGGCGATATTCAACATCGCCACTGGCATGGCAGTCCAGCCCACCACCAAGCCTGCTACCAGCGTGTTGACGGTAATAAAAATCAAGCCCGACATAAACAGTGGAACGAGCGGCAAAATGGCTAACGGAAACGGCGTGCGCTGGTAAATGCTGGCAAATTCTTGGAACACATTAAGACTGCGCTGCAAGACTTCGGAAATAAAAAACCAACTCAGCATACCGATCAAGAAATATTCGACAAAATTGAGTTTGCCGGGGAAGCGCACTTGCAGAACAAAATCTAGCAAAAACCAAAATCCCAGCATTTGCAATGCCGGTTGTAACAACAACCAACCCGCGCCGAGCATAGTCCCAGACGTGCGTCCGGCAATGTCACGGCGAATCAGCATGAAAATTAAATGATGCCGCGTGACAGCCACATGTAAGGGTTCCAGCAAGCCATTTTTAGTGGCAAACGCATAGCTTTTGAGGAGTAACAAGGGATTTTGCATATTTTTCTGTTCAAGTTTGTTTTGGGGGTGATAGGATTTAACGGCGGATCAGTGTATGTTGATTAGTCTCATGGTTCAAACTGGATTTTAGCGAGGTTTTTATGTTCGGTTTTCGTTTTATCAAAGTGCAGCCTACCACTTATTTGCTGCAATACGCCAACGGCAAAATCAAGCGCGAAGGGCGTGGCTTGGCGTTTTTCTACTTCGCGCCGAGTGCTTCGCTGGTCACTGTACCGCTAGAAAGTATTGACGTGCCGTTTATTTTTAATCTAACCAGCAGCGATTATCAACAAATCAGTTTGCAAGGACAAATCACCTACCGCGTCGCCGAACCGCAAAAGCTCTCGCAACTGCTCAATTTTAGCCTAGACGCACACGGTCATTATGTCAGCGATGACCCGCAAAAACTGCCGCAACGCTTGATCAATCAAGCCCATGTTCTCATGCAAACCCAATTAGCCCAATTATCCTTGCGCCAAGCCCTAGCCGCCGCCACAGCACTGGTTGACTCTGTATTAATCGCCATGCGCGATTCCGAAGCAGTCAAAGCACTCGGTTTAGATATTCTAGGGCTTTCGGTGATTGCCATTAAACCTAATCCCGAAACAGCGCGTGCCTTAGAAGCCGACATCCGCGAGCAGTTGCTCAAAGAGGCGGACCTAGCCATTTATGCGCGGCGCAATTCCGCAGTAGAACAAGAACGCGCCATCAAAGAAAATGAATTGAACACAGACATTGCCGTAGAAAACAAAAAACGTCAAATCCGCGAAGCACAGATGGATGCCGAGCAAGCCGTGCAAGAGAAGCAGCAACAGCTTGAAGAAATGCAAATGCAGGGCAAAATCACGCTAGAGAAAATCAACGGCACATTGCTTGAGCTAGCCACCGAAAATCTCAAACGCGAAGCCGATGCACGGGCTTACAGCTTGACGCTCACCATGCAAGCCTTAGCCGGTGTTGATGTGCGAACTTTGCAAGCGCTCGCCAGCATGGATATGGATGCCAGCCGCCTGGTCGCGCTGGCATTCCGCGACCTCGCCGATAACGCCGAGCGCATCGGGCATCTTAATGTATCACCGGATTTATTGCAGGAATTGCTCAGTAAAAATAGCTAAAAATGACCCTAGACTCTACTGGGCATTTTGTTCAATGTAAACCTTTTAGGAGGCTGTCTGAGTCATCCCGCGTGCGCGACGAAAAGATGTCGCGCACCCTACCGGACTAAGCGACTTTACGCAATAACATCGGTTGATAATAATATTGATCGCTGCGCTCTTCTGTAATCACCAACGAACCATGCGGCTTATAACCTTTCATAATCAATTCGTTGACGCGGCTTTCCAAGCGCGATAAGTCTTGTTCGCAAATCACGATATAAGGTCTAATGGTCGGTTTTTTTTGTTCCATGCGTATCTCCGGGCTGTTGGTTGTTGCAGCCTATACTGGGCATTATAAACATCCCTTCTTGCAAGTAGAAATGAATTTGTCTGTACTGATTGATGTGACGCAACCAGCAATGCGTGCTGCGCCCTGCCTGAACCCTGAAGCTCAGGCACTCAGGGCTATTTTTAAGGCGTTGCTCATATAATACCGCTCTTATTCCTGAAAACTCTCAGGCGATTTTGCCACGCCTGTGTAGTGTAGGTCTTGCACAAAACGGCTAACTTCTTCGATATTTCGCAGCGTTTCGCATTGGTTTAAGCTCAACTGTTCGGCTCGAATGAATTGCCCATTGACAATAAACACGCTGCCACTGACGCTGTCATCGGGCGTTACCAATTCCACTGCACCAGATACACCAAACTGCGAAGACGCATCTATCGGGTTTACTGTTTCGCCACCAAACTGAAAAATGCCTTTGCTTTGAATTTGGATGTTGCCGCCATTGCCCGCCACCGCACGGGCAATCACGGGCGCGTGATGTTGCACCAGAAAATCGCTGGTGATACGCAAGTCGCCGCCGTTGCCCGCGCCTTCTTGGACGCTGGTAGTGATGTGGCTATCGCGGGCATGTAATACGCCGCCGCTGCGGATGTCAATGCTGCCGCCACCGCTACTGACGGCTTCGGTGGTGATGCGGCTGTCGCCTTCTAGGCGAATATCTTGCTCGATATTCAGCGTGACGCGCCCGGCATCTCCGCCATGAATACGCGACTGCCAAGCATTGTCATGGTAATAATATTGTTCTGGCTCGCCTTGTCCGGCATCGGCAACACTGACTAAATCGCCGGCTGAAGCGGGCAGCGCGTCGCGCTCGGAGAGATTGGCAACGCGGTGATTGTTGGTTACCGGCAGCCATTGCGTGCCAACACTGATAAAATCTCCGCTGGGTAATCTGCTCACGTAGCCTAAACGGGCCGCTTGTAAGTCGTTGAGTGCGTTGGTAAGATCAGCGACAGGACGCGGCGGGTTGAGTTCTAGCCATTGATGATTCTGGTAGAAAAATCGTCCTTCTGTGGTGCCTTGCGGATTGCTCAAATGCGCGGTTGTTCCATCAATTAAGCTGAATTGTTGTGATAATTGATTTAATTCCCCGCGCTCGGTGACATTGAAGTGTTTAATCCGTAGCGCATCGCCAAAAGTATAGCCAACAATATTGGGATCAGCTTGATGCGCATAAATAAACTCAGCAGGTTTGCCATCGCCGGCATTGATGACTTGTATCTGCGTCCCGGACGGATAGCTAGGATGTTCTCCGCCGTCCACATTAAACCAACCATTCGCCGCTGTTAACGCATTCATGTCGGGAAGGATAACCGTGGGCTGATGGTATTCAAAAGCTATCCACGGCACTGCACGGGAGCGGTCAAACTTATACATATAAGCTTGCCCATTGACCGTGACAATATCGCCACTGGCAAGGGATTCCTGTTCTGCTAAGGTTGCCAAGTAATTTGCCTCTCGTTCTCCAGTGGCACTTGGGAACGAGGCATTGTCGAGATAGGCAATACGCTGTACTTGATGCGCTGTTTGCACATAATAAGCGCGTTGTCCATTGCCTACATCAGCCACTTCCAGTACATCGCCTACTAACAAAAATTGTCCATCGCGTTCAGCACTATCGGCGAAAGTAAAGCGATTTTGTAAGCTGCTGCTGGAACGGATTGATGCGCCTGCGGATAATTGCAAGCGATTGGCTCTGATGGTCAACTCGCCTGCCGCGCCTACGCCGCTACTCGCGGAAGAAATCATGGCATTGTCATCTAGTTCAATGTTATCGGCATGAAGATGAATAGAACCGCCGGCGGCTTGGTCTCCCGCTTCAGTGGAGAGGCTTTGTGCTTCGGTATTAGAATAAATACCACTGGTGGCTTGGTTGAGCTTATCCCCAGTAAAACGCGCTAAATAACGCGCTTGCGTACTGGCGGGTTCGCGTAGCGGAATGTCTTGCGCATCGCCGGTTATCCGTAAAGTATCGCGCACGGTCATATTGATAGTGCCGCCGAGGGCGGCAGAATCCGTATTGCTAATCACCATCGCGCCCTGTTCTAAGGTGACAGAACCGGCACTGACCAGCAATTCCCCGCCGCGTCCCGCACCCTCGCCAATGCTGTTTAAATAAATGCCGCTGGCAAAACCCTTGTCTATTTCGCCATACGGATTGACCCCGCTGATGTGGATTGCATCGGCGACATTAATAGTTACCCGTCCGGCATCACCACTTTTTCCGCCGGGTAACAGCGATAAACTGCCGTTATAAATCAGTGCGCCGTCACGCATCACTAAGTCTTGCGCCTGAATATCAATGCTACCGCCTTGCCCAATCAAATCTCTATTTTCTACCAGCGGAAAAGTGCCGGAAGCTAAGGTGCTTGATCTACCTTTGGCTGGGCTATCGTCACCAATATCATCGCCCCCTAAAAACAGTGTTCCGCTTGCCCGAATATCAATATTGCCGGCGTCGCCAATATTTTTTGTGGTGGTATCAATAAAAGCCCCGTTATTCAAACTGATATTGTGTCCCTGCATGAACACCGTGCCGCCATTGCCGGTGCCTAGAAATGTGTCTGCATAAAGATGGCTATAATTATCCAGCACAATATCAGCACTGGCTTGCAGCCTGATATGACTCCCATTGCTGCCGCCCATCACGCCGGCGTTAAAAATGCTATTGCTGGTCAAACTGATGTTTTCAGCTTGCACACGCATATCGCCACTTTGCCCCGCATCAGGCGCGAAACTACTGCTGTTTAAGTACACAAAAGTATCATCAAAAGCCGCGCTACCACTGGCTTTAATCTCAATATTCGCACCACGCCCGGAAGCCTCTGTGTTGGCATTAATACTGGCATTATTGACAGTAATCGTCTGCCCCTGCAAGACAATATCGCCGGCCGCACCGCTGCCATCAGTACGCGAAATCAGGCTATCGACATTGCTTTCAGCGTCATTATGTCCTTCGATCAACAGGTCTTGCGTGGCGATTAAGCGTAGCTCTGCCCCGGCCGCATCGCCATGAGTGAAACTATGCAAACGCGCTCCCGCTTCCAGGTGGATATTATTTGCTTGTAATTCCAACGCTTGCCCCTGCGTCACCTGCAAGTGTGCATTATTTTGTACGCCAATATCTCCAGCCAACCCGCCAAATGCCGATGGCGCGGCGGTGCTGAAATGACTGCTACGCGCTGCATCTGCATAAAATTCGCCGCCATCGCTAAAGTGCAAAGACTCCGCTGTCGCCGCATGAAAACCGCCCTGCACATCCAGCCGCGCCCCCTCGCCAAACAAAATGCCGGCAGGATTGAGCAAATAGGTTTCCGCGCCGGGAATGGTATTTTTGATTGTGCCATGAATACGAGAAACGTCGCCGCCGGTGACGCGAGAAATCACATTGTCGATATGTGCCGCGCCGGAAAAAGTTGCGGTTTCCCCCTGAGCAAGGGAAAAATGATGGAAGGAATGAAATAGATTATGCCCCGCCGTTATGCCTAAATCTTGGGTGATGGCATACTCACCCGCGGCGTTGCTCGGCAACGGTTGGTTGCCCGACAAGCTGATGTCAGCCTGAGCCAACAGCGCGAAAGAGATGAAGCAGATAAACACAAAACTGCAACAGGCTGTGCGGATAATTTGTTGGAAAATGACCCATAACATGAGAACCTACCTCGCTTGAGGACTTGAAATTAAACTTAAAATCTGAGGTCACGCAAAAGCACCAAGCGCGTAACGTGCGTTATTTCAGTCTGTTATCAGGTGCGTGATACGTGAGACAACGGGCTGAAATAGATAATAAGCATACCTTAGCTTAAATAGCCTGACTATCACCCAGAAGAGTGAAGCGCGGCAGAATGGCTAGAGCGATTCCTCAAAGGTTTACGCCCGCGTCGCCTGAGTTAACCTAGATCAAGGCGATACTTGGCAATGACTCGCAGTATTGTCCCAAACACCTGCATGACTAAAAGGAAAAGCATCCATGTCTGTCGCCTCTGGAGAAAAAATCGCCATTGCCGCTGAAAGCCTGTATCTGGTGAATTTATTACTGCTACCCGGTATTGGTTTTCTCCTGCTGTTCTGGCTGTGGTGGAAATACCACGCCAACGCGCCGCAACTTGCTTGTTGCCATCTGTGGCAAACCCTCTCTGCCAGCGTCTGGGCGGGCATGTTACTCATCTTTGTCAACGGCTTGATCATTCTCACGGGTGGCTATCAGTCGCCTTGGGTGTGGGTCATTGTCATCCTTTATTTCACCACTTGCCACAGCCTGCTGGTGTTGCTCGGCGTTGTCGGCTTGGCAAAAGCCATGTCGGGACAAGGCTTTCACTATCCTTTCATCGGCACGCAACGCTGCGATCTGTGCTAAAGCATGAACACCACGCATCCAAACTCGCCCAGCTTGCCCGGCGATCTCGCACTGTGGTTTTTCATTCTCGCCGAACTACTGGTATTTGCCGTATTTTTTAGTGCTTATGCCTTCGCTCGTGCGCTCAATGTCGAATTATTCAATCTCTACCAACAAACCTTAGACCGCAACATCGGTGCGATCAACACCGTTATTCTGATTAGCGGCAGCCTGTTTGTCGTGCTGGCGGTGCGCGCCATCCAAGCTCGGAGTAGGGCGGATTAAGGCGCGTCTGTTTGCGCCGTATCCGCCGGATGTTAAGGCATGGCGGATACGCTTCGCTTAATCCGCCCTACATGGCTGCTATCGCCTCTGGCGGTGTTTTTGTGCTACTCAAAAGCCTGGAATTTGCTGACAAACTCGGACAAGGCGTGACCCTCAGTCATCCCTAGCAAAAATGCTCGGCAGCGTGCCGTCATCCCGCGTGCGCGACGAAAAGATGTCGCGCACCCTACCGGACTTTATGCACGTCATACTCGGCATGATTATCCTCGCCGTCGTTGCTTGGCAGGCACATAAAGGTGTTTATTCCGCACGCAACCATACCGATATAGAAAGTGCTGGTGTCTACTGGCACATGGTCGATTTAGTCTGGATTGTGTTATTTCCGCTGGTCTATGTTTTACGGTAAAACAAAATGCGAATCATAGTGTTATGGGGGATTCTCGTATTCTTCACCGGCTTGACTTGGGGACTGGGTTACATCGGTGGTAGCGGTATAATCTGGGTCTCGGCTTTAGTCCTCTCCATATTCCTCAAAGGACACTGGATTATCCAAGATTTCATGGGCTTACGTCGCGCACCCCAGCTCTGGCAACGGCTGCTGCATGGTTGGTTACTGTTGGTGTGCGGGATGATTATGCTGGCGTATTATTTGGCAGGGTGATGCTCGCGGGTTAAGGTTTGCCCTCGTTGCCAAGTGCCGCTTGGGAACTAGCAAAAATGCTCGGCAGCGTGCCGTCATCCCGCGTGCGCGACGAAAAGATGTCGCGCACCCTACCGGACTGGCAAGGTATGAGTGACCGTAGGGTTTGCGCCACGTCTTTTTGTGGCGCGAACGCGAATGCTCGGCAGCGTGCCATCATCCCGCGTGCTTCGACGAAAGATGTCGAAGCACACTACCGGGCTTGACCCGAACGTTTTGATTATCCTTGTAATTATGTAAAATGTTTGGGTGTACCACAACAGCTTGCCAGTTGACACACAAGCATCACAAACTTTGCTTATCATCTCCCCCTGCCCTCACTTAAAAAACTTAGCACTTACCACTAAGCACTCGAAATCAGGCATCAGGAGGATTTATGCCAACCCTAAACAAACTTGCCAGCAGCTTATTCATCATCGCTTTATTGCAGGGCTGCGGTGGCAGCGATACGGAAACCACATCGCCCATTGCCACGCCCCCATCACAAACCACACAAGCCGCAGCCGCCGCCCCCCTAATCGGCGAATACATCAACCGCACTACTTTTGCCAACCCTTATGCGCATATTCCCGCGCAATGTTATATCGAAACCTCCCTCGGTACGCAAAACGCCTGCTTGTTCTGTCACAGCAACGGCGTATTCAAGCTCGGCTTGGGCAACAACAACCCTCAAGCCGGTTATGAACCAGTCGTTGGCAATTTGCAATTAGAATACGCCTTTGTCGCGCTGAATTATCCGCAGGTGATCAACGGTAGCGTGATGCCTTGGGAAAATACCTTGCAGCCGGAAAAACTCCGCGCCGTGCTGAATGCGCAAGGCATAACGCCAGCAAACTGGGACATGCAAAGCTACATCCGCGAGGACAACTGGACGGCGGCGTATCAGCAACGCCCCGGCAGTCCGCTGGATTGGGATGCGGGCGTGGATAGCGATTGGCGCATGTTTCCGGGCTTAGACCCGGCGGATTTGCCCGCTGATAACGATGGTTTTGTGCGCAGCAATCAAGCGCGAAACGGTCATTTTCACGATGGGCTAGGTTATCAAACCGGCTGGCGGGCGGTGAATTTCATGCCTTACGGTATTTTCACCCCGCACAGCGGCAGCGTTTCCGGCATTTACCTGCGCCTGCCGAAAATTTTTATGCAGAACGCGCAAGGACAATTCGATTTGGGCGTGTATCAAGCCAATCTCGACTTGCTGGCACGCGCTATTGCCGACCGTCTGCGCGACGCGGATAAAACCTATCAGGGCGCGGCGAGTAAAATAGCGGTGCGGCGCGGTTTATATCCGCTCGGCAGCGAAATCGCACATCCGCTGCACTATGTAGATGTTGCCGCCGACGGCACGAATCACGCCATCAGCCCCTTCCCTGGCACTCGCTCGCGGCGCGTCAAAGAAATCCGCTACATGTACAAATACCAAAGTTTTGAGCCAGACAGCGTTACCCCCGGCAACAAAAGCGAAGACGCGCCGGCTTACGCGCATCGGCGGCAAGGTTGGATCGACAACGGCGCGGGCTGGTATCTGTCCGGCTACATCGAAGCGGCGGACGGCACCTTGCGCCCACAAACGCCGAGCGAATTGACGCAGTGCGTCGGCTGTCACAGCGGCAATGTTTATCAAGCGGGCGCGATTCACGCGCCGTTCAATTCCGGCACTGGCAATACGGTTGACAGCACTTGGAGTTTCCCGCGTCAATGGCGCGACGGCGGTTGGGCAGAAATGGATTATTTTGCTTATCGCGCTAACCCGCAAGCGGGTGTGGATGATACCCCCGGCAACGCGACTAGAAGCGGCGATCCGATTAATCGCGGACATGGACGCGGTGAATTTGCGTTTTTCTTGGATCATGTGGTCGGCGCGAGTTTGTATGGCGACATGCCAGACGCTATGGAAGCCTTTTTTGCCGCCAACATTCAAATCTCCAACGGCTACAGCGCGGATTGGCCCCCACTATACATCAGCAGCGCGGACGGTTTGCCGTCCAATCAACAACTGCGTCAGGGTTTGCCACGCGAACTTGGCAGTCAACTCCTGCGTCAAGCTTTGCTGCGTGAAATGACCGCACGCGGTGCTTATCTCGACGCGCAAGGGCGCATTCACGCCGCCTTGCTGTATCCGCCGCAATCCGCCAGCCTTGACGGTGCGGCGGGTTATCGGCAGGTGGTGGTGACGCAACGCTATGATTTTGGGAAAGATGTGTTTCCTGACACTTTGTTTACTTTCCGCTACTATCGCCGTCCGCAGGAAGCCTTTACCCATCAAGATGGTCGCCCGTATCAATTCGGCGAGGTCATCACGGATCGTCCGATTGACACCGAACCAAGCAGCTTTACTTATGGGTTTGGGATTGCTGAGACACTGATTGACGAAAACCTGCCTTTTGCACAAGGCGGGACTTATTACGCCGATTATGTGCCTTTGTTGGAATGAGGGCAGAGAGGGGCGCGGCTGCGCGGGGCATGGTGGCTGACGCAGCCGTCAGCCGCTATCTAGGGTCTGACTCGCTACCATCACGGATTTCGCAATGATCTAAAGTCGGCAAGTCCGCATCATCAATCGAAATTCCCAGTTGACGAATGCTGTAACACATTGAATCCATGCGCTTATCCATTGCATGAATATGGTCTAACATGCAGTTAATCGCATGTGCAACGGGATCGGGCATGTCGCTGGTGGTGCCGTAAGCATCGAAACCGATTTTTTGCGCAGTGGCTTGACGGCGGCGTTCTTGCGCATCTTTCACTTCTTGGGCTTCAATAATTTTGCCCGGAATCCCCACCACTGTGGCATTGGCGGGTACCGGTTTAACCACCACCGCGTTAGAGCCAACCCGCGCATTGTCGCCAATCTCAATCGGACCCAGCACTTTCGCCCCGGCGCCGACTACCACATTATCGCCTAAAGTGGGATGGCGTTTGCCCGCCTGCCAAGTAGTGCCGCCCAAAGTCACGCCGTGATACAGGGTGCAGTCGTTGCCGATGACGGCTGTCTCGCCAATCACCACACCCATGCCGTGATCGATAAAAAACCGCTGTCCAATAGTCGCGCCCGGGTGAATTTCAATACCGGTTGCCCAACGGCTGAAGGTGGAAATAAAACGTGCTAATCCTTTCCAGTCACGTTGCCACAAGGCATGAGCGATACGGTGCAGCCAAATAGCATGTACGCCCGGATAGTTGAGGGCAATTTCCCAGCTATTGCGGGCGGCAGGATCGCGTGCAAAAACGCAATTAAGGTCTTCTTTTAATCGGGAGAACATGGTTTGTACTCTAATGTTGAAGTGGATAAAAACAAGGTGATATAGATTTTTGGGTTAAAGTTTTTGCTTTTGCTCTGTAGATTTTCAGATCATTAAATGAGCTTCGGCAAACCTGACAGGTCTTCAAGACCCGTCAGGTTTTTGAAAATTGTTAAAGCTTCGCTTTAACTTCTTTAATCTACTAAACTAGCGGTCATTTTACTCTCACAAGGAAAGCTCAATGATTCGTAGTATGACCGCATTTGCGCGCAGCACCGCCCAAACGGAATGGGGTGATGTATGCTGGGAACTCCGTTCAGTCAATCACCGCTACCTAGAAATTAGTACCCGTCTTCCCGAAGAACTGCGCCAACTAGAAGCGCCCATCCGCGAGCGCGTTGCACAAATCGTGCAGCGCGGCAAAATCGACTGCAATTTACGTTTTCAAGCCGATAACAACCACAGCCATCTGCAACTCAATCTTCCCTTAGTGCAGCAACTGCTTGATATGGAAAAACAAATCAATCAGGTGCGTGAAGCACAAGAGCAAATTCCTACGGTTGATATTTTGCGCTGGAACGGCGTGCTGGAAACCACTATGCCCGATTCAGACAGCCTCGCCGAGCCGCTGTTGCGGGCTTTAGACGAGGCTTTAGCGCAACTATTGGCATACCGCCAACGCGAAGGCGAGCAAATTCAGCAGTTATTAGAACAACGCTGCGAGGCAATAGCGCAAGAAGTGCTTGTGGTGCGCGAAGGAATGGCGACTATTCTACAGGCGCAGCGCGAGCGTTTACAAAGCCGTTTGAGCGAACTCGAACATCACTTAAATCTGGAGCGGCTTGAGCAAGAAATGGTGTTTATGGCGCAGAAAATGGATGTAGCGGAAGAATTGGATCGCTTAGAAGCGCATTTATTAGAAGTACATCAAGCACTTAAGGATGATAAACCGACCGGACGGCGGTTAGATTTTCTGATGCAGGAGCTGAACCGCGAAGCCAATACGTTGGGTTCTAAATCAGTGCATACTCGCACCTCTATGGCTTCGGTCAATCTTAAGGTGTTGATCGAGCAGATGCGCGAGCAGATTCAGAATGTTGAATAGAGCAGCCAAGTGCCGCAGCTAATTTTTCCGCGAAACCCGTTTGACGGCGGTTTGCTTGCGCAGCGTGCGGATCAGTTGTGCCAGATGGCGGCGATGTTTGACACGCACTGAGAAGTGAATATTAGAACTCACGCCATTGCAGGGATCGCTGGAGACATCCTCAATATTTACACCTAAATCGCCAATCACGGTGGATACTTTGCCTAGCACGCCTTTTTCGTTATTCACTTCGACACGAATAACCACCAAAAACTCTTTCCCTGTCTCTTCCGCCCAAGTCAGTTCTAGCCAATTAGACGGGTTGCGATAAGCCGTCATGTTTTTACAATTGTGGGTATGTACCACAATCCCGCGACCGGGGCTGACGTAGCCTTTGATGGCATCGCCTAAAATCGGGTGACAGCATTTTGCCAAGTTCACCACCATGCCTTCCGTACCTTTAATCACCAGCGGCGCATGGCTGTGTTGTTCGTGAACCGGAGGATGGCTATGCGTGGCGGAATGCGGGTCTGCATCTTCGCCCAAATGACGTGCGACTAAATAGGCGAGATGATTACCAAGCCCGATGTCTGCCAACAGATCATCCAGCTGCGTGCAAGCAAATTTTTCCAACAAACTGTCACATTGCGCCTGACTGAGTTGCTCAACACTTAAGCCGTAGCGTTCTAATTCACGGTCAAAAATACGCTGCCCTAAACGCACGGCTTGCTCTTCATTAAGGCTTTTGAGAAAACGGCGGATGTGGCTGCGCGCTTTGCCGGTGACGGCAAAATCGAGCCATTCGGGTTTGGGCGAAATCCAGTTAGCGGTAAAGACTTCAACCACCTGCCCGCTACGCAGCGGCGTGTTGAGCGGCATCATCATTTGGTCATCAATTTTTGCCGCATTGAGTTTATCGCCAATGTCGCTGTGAATGGCATAGGCAAAATCGACCACGGTAGCCCCTTTGGGCAACTCGATAATATTGCCTTTGGGGGTGAATACATACACTTCGTCCGGGAATAAATCTAATTTGACATGTTGCAGAAACTCTACCGAATTATCACAGCGAGTACGCAGGTCTGATAGATGGCGCAGCCAATCATGCGCAGAACTGGCGTTTTGTTCGTTGTTGTAGGAGTACAAACCCGGCACTGAAATGCCATATTTGGCAAATTTCTGCATGTCGTGGGTACGGATGCGCACATCAATACTGTTTAAGCCCTTGTAACCGAACAAACGGGTGTGCAGTGATTGATAATGATTGGAGCGCGGAATGGCTATATAGTCTTTGAAATTGCCGGGCTTGGGCTTATACAAACTATGCACTGCGCCCAGCACGCGATAACAAGTATCTACATTGTCAACAATAATGCGAATGCCGAAGGTATCTTTGAAAATGAGTTTGGCATTGTGTTGTTTAGTGGGCATTTTTTGATACAGTGCGTAGCTAGATTTTTGATACAACTCAATTTTTGCGTCAATGCCTTGTTGCCCTAAACGGTGTTCTATAGCCGCTTGAATTTTATTAAATAACTCGTGATGGCGACGCATATTTTCCTCTAGGTGTTTTTTAATCACCCGATGTCGCCAAGGATACAGTCCGGCAAAGCTCAATTCTTCCAATTCATCCGCAAAATCACCAATACACAAACGCGCTGCAATAGGCGCGTAAATCTCTAAAGTTTCGCGTGAAATGCGGCGGCGCGATTCAGGCTTCATGTATTTGATGGTGCGCATATTGTGCAAACGATCCGCAAGTTTTAACAAAATCACCCGAATATCGCGGGTCATCGCCATAATCATTTTATGAAAACTCGCCGCCTGCGCTTCCGCCTTGTTAGCAAAATTCATATTGCGCAGCTTACTCACCCCATCCACCAATTCCGCCACCTGTTCGCCAAAAGTTGCGGCAATCTGCTCCTTAGTCAGTTCAGTATCTTCAATCACATCATGCAGCAACGCCGCAATCAAGGTCGGCGTATCCATCTGCATACGCGCAAGAATCCCTGCCACAGACAGCGGGTGAGAAATATAAGGCTCGCCGCTGCGTCGCATTTGCCCATCATGTGCTTCAGCGCTCACCATGTAAGCATGATAAAGCTCACTGACTTGTTCAGCGGAAAGATAACTCTCCGCCAACGCGCACAGATCGCTGATTAAAAAGCGCGACTCCGGCAAATCAACGGTTTCCTGCTTCGTCATGGCGGTACGACTCAAGTGGCTCAGACATAGAGGACTTCAGCAGAATCGATTTATCTATCTTGCCTTCAGCGATTTCGCGCAAAGCCAACACGGTGGGCTTGTCATTTTCTTCGGGCAGCAAGGGTTTTGCACCCAAAGCCAATTGACGAGCGCGCTTGCTGCTGATCAGCACCAAATTAAAGCGATTATCGACGTGATTTAAGCAATCTTCTACGGTTAAACGTGCCATAAGCTTATTCAAACTCCTAGTGTGTGAGCTGTTAAGTGTAACGCCACTGTAAAATTTAACAAGATAAAAAAACCGGACAGGTCTCGTTCCCACGCGAGCGTAGAAACGAGGAAAAATCCAAAAAAAACCTGTCAGGTTTGTGTTTCAACAGCCTAAGCGGCTAGCGCGCCTGAAACTTTTTGGCACACAAACCCATCCATGTAATAAGACAAAAACACCCTGCTATTCTCCTAAGTCATTGATTACACATTAACCGACACGGATTTTATCTAGCAACAACTCAATTAAAAAAGCGAACAGATTGATTTTACAAGTAAATAATAAAACCATTAAAAAACACCGAACAGAACCACCCATAGAGTCTCGGAAAATTTATAAATCTTTGAAAACCTTATTAACGCAGCGGGTGCAGGTGGCAAGCCTTGACCCGCGAGTCCTGCCATAGCGCATGTAATATTGACGCTTTTCAGGTGAAAATTTTTCAATCGCATAGCGCAACATGGTACGCGGCATCAGTGCTGCATATTGTTGCAAAAAGACTGCTTCAGCAGCCCGATCGCGCTTGCCCACCTCACGCAGCATCCAACCCACCGCCTTGTGTATCAAATCCTCTTGATCATGCAACAAATACTCGGCAAGCTGCAGCGTTTCAGCAAAATCATCATTTTTAATAAAATACAGGGTGCTGATAATGGCAATGCGGCGTTGCCACAAATTTTTTGCTTCAGCCAGTCGATACAACCCCTCCCTGCTGCGTCGCAGCAGGTGCGCGCCGACAATATGATGCGCTGTGCTATCGACTAAATCCCAGCTATTAATCCATGCAGTATTGGCTAAATAGGCACTATAAACCGCCTCGCGCTGTGCCGTATCACCGTTTTGATAATGCTGCACCCACAGCAATAAAGCGGTTAAGCGGTGTTCGTGAAATTCGCTGTGCAGTAGCTTTTCTACTTCAGCAACACCGATTTGATCACGGTATTTGTTCACCAATTGCCGCTGCTGTGGGACGCGAATACCTAAAAAACGGTCGCCTTCGCCATAATCGCCTTTGCCGGTTTTGAAAAAACGCGGTAAATGCCGCGCCTGCTCGCTGTCAGCTAGAGCATTTAAGTCATCGCGCAAAGCCTCTAAGACAGATGTGTTCATTTTTCATGCTCCATTTCTCGTTCCCAAGCACTGCTTGGGAACGAGGGCAAATCTTTGTCAAAAGAGCTTGCAATCTAGCAAGCGTGAACCTAATCTATGCAGTAATGAAATTGAGACATATTATTATTTAGCTTTTAAGGATTTTCGCCATGCTGATGACACACACCGCAAGCCACAGCTTTCCGCTGTATCTTGCCAACGAGAATGAAAAAGTCAGAGTCGTTAATGTAAGCGGCAGCAAACGCATGTTGCGCCAATTACTCGCCATCGGCTTGCTGGATGGCGCGGAACTGCAAGTGCTACGCAATCGTCCTCAACAAGATTTATTGGTGAGCCATGAACAATCGCGCTGGACAATGGGTAGCGGCATGGCACGGCATGTTTGGGTCACTCATCTGAATGCTTAAGGAGGTAATATGTACGTTTGTTTATGTAAAAATGTGACAGAAAAACAAGTGCGTTGCGCAGTGTCGCGGGGGCATTGCTCTATGCGAGCCTTGTGTAAAGAACTTGGCATGATGGGGCAGTGCGGCAAATGCGCCAAAGACACCCGTCAATTATTACGCCAAATGCAGCAAACGCAGCAGTCACAGTGCGGTTGATGTGATGGATTTCGGCGCGACGGAGATTATCGACAAATATCCGGTACATTGGCGCGCCTTTATCCATCCTACCGCGCTTGATTTATTGCTTGACATTAATAAAGTTAGCCCAATATTTTAATTCGTGCTGAAACAATAGCGGCTTTGGTATTGTGGATGGCACTGGTTTTAAGTTTATGGTATTTTTAGTTTCGTCTGCGTTCTTTGCAATTGTTTTTGGAAAGACTATGATTTTTAACCTTAAGGAGCTATAGAAATGAGAAAAAAAACAGAAAATACTAATGAACAACATGATAGTCTTGTTAAATCTTTAAAATCATCTGAAATTGAACATATATATTTTAATGAGTTTGCATTAGGTGTATCAAAAAATGATATGTTTATATTGGTCAGACGAAATGGAAAAGAAGAAGCTGTATTAAATATGTCTCATATTACAGCTAAATCTGTAGCATTAGCCTTAATGGAAGCAATTGAAGATTTTGAACAAAAAACAAACCAAAAAATAATGGTTGATGAAGATGTTGAGAAAGCATTGGAATCCAATAATGAGGAAAAATTAAAGTGACTTATCCTTCTTTTCAAAATATTCATAACACTCCTGAAGTTAAAATTTTTATTAAGCCAACCTTGATTGTTACTGAACGAACTATCAAAAATCCTAGTTTTTTCTCCTCAGAGGAAAACAATCAAACTTTATTTTTTATAGATTCTAATATAAAAACAAGAAAACCATTTAACATTAATAAAGACTTAGATGGCATAAATACAATTAATAAAATTATAAGCTTTTCAGAAAAATTTTTTATTGGAGAGTTGCAAGAACTGTACATCAGGTTAAAAAAAGTAATTGACCTTTATGATAATGAAGAAGATGAACCCATTTCTATTGAGTCATTAAAGTCACTGTTGAAGTTTATTCTCAATATCCCATTTAAACTCAAAAAGCCTACTTTAACCTTGAATGAAAATGGCACTTTTCAACTTAACTGGAAACAAGATAGCTCAAATATCATTACTTTACGATTTAAACCTGAAAGCAACCTTGATTATGTGATATTTAAACCAAGTAAACGCAGCTTACGCCCTATTATTTTGCATGGCAATATGAATATGTTAGATTTTATAGAATATTTAAAAGATTTAAATTTGTATAAAATATTAAGAGAGGCACCTAATGCTTGAAATAGATAAAGGTACCGTTACTCGATACTGTAAACCATCTACTTTAGATGACAATGGAATGCCGACAAGCTCTTCATATCAATTGCGTGAAAAAGAAAAATGTCTTTCCGTTTATTTGCTTAATTTTTTTGATGACCCAACAGAAGAAGAAAGAGTTGAAAAAGTAAAAATAGAAATGAAAAAAAGAGGGTTCAAATCTAAAAAAACAGGTTTATTATCTACACTCGATATTGAAGATTCTAAAAACTATGTAGAAAGTGTAATATCTGAGCAAATAATATATAAAGAATGCAGAGAGCAAGACTTGCCCCATTGCGGGATATTTCATGATCCTGATGACTTACTCATATCAGAACTGCTATCGCACCGCACAAAAAATTGTTATGCGGCAGTATGAAATACCAAACAATAAATGATAAATTTTTAGCTCGGTAGGGTGCGCGACATCTTCTCGTCGCGTACGCGGGATGATGGCACGCTGCCGATTTGCGGGTCGAGGGCTTCAACGCCAGTCGTGCGCGGATGAAGCATCTCCAAGGATTCGACATCCACTGCCTGCACATCCGTGCCAGGCTTGCTCTCATCGCCCGCCGGGTGCAAAAATACAAGCTGATTTTTCAATAGGTTACGAGGCGACTGGGAACGCCTGGCAAAAAGACCTGGGGGTAAACCTTCTAGGTTTTCAAAACCCAGAAGGTTTGAGTTTCGGACATTATTGAATGTCCGCCCTTAAATGAATTAACGATTAATGAATTAACGATTAGAGCAAGCCCGTTTGGCTGCTTTTAATTGACTACTGCTACATTTGCTTTTTTTGCCTTTGCCCATACACCATTTACCGTCTTTTTTATCTCGCCAAGATGTAATCATGCGTTGTTTGCCGTCTGAGCAACGCACCGTGTATAAGCGGTAGTCACTGCCTTTGCCTGAATAATTAATATTGGTCGGCTGTGCGGCATAAGCTGACATCATCCATGCCAAACTCGTACAAAGCAAAGCTGCTGCGAAAAAAGGATATAACCGATTCATAAGCACACCCTAGTGTTTAGTTTTGCGTTTTAAGATGGCGCGTTCTAAGTTTGCACCTTTCAAATTGCATTGCGTCAGAATAGCACCTTCTAATTGCGTACCTTCTAAATTGGCATTTTCCAGATTGGCACCGCGTAAATTGGCGCCGCGTAAATTAGCCCCGCTTAAATTGGCATTTTCTAAATTAGCACCTTGCAAGGT
>CAZOSP010000066.1:0-21775 GCA_964582525.1 uncultured Thiomargarita sp.
TCGATAGCAATGCGTTTGAGCAGATGTTTGGAAACAATGTCTTTGTTTGGCATTACGTTTTGACTCACTTCAAGCTCATTTGAAATGTTCAGGTGCAGATTACACACCTGCCGCCGTCTTTGCTTACACGCCGTCCGATAAATGATGATCCCGATTTTCTTCAGGTGGCACTGTTTTGCCTAGCAAAAATAAGGCTTCTCGAATGGCTTGCGATAGCCCTTGCAAAAACAGCAAGCCAAAGCCCCATAGCAACATGGATTTGAGTATCCAGCGTTGCGGCAGCCCGCCCGGATCCGGCGAGCCTTCGCCTTGCAGATAAGCGTTGCTGACAAAATCCCAAGAACTGTAGATGATTAATGCGCAAAACGGCATGAGGAATAGGACGCTGCCGAGCAGATTGACCCAAGCGCGGCGCACGGGTGTCATTAAACGGCTTTGATATAAGACATCAACGCGCACATGTTGATCGTGTTTGAGGGTATAAGCTGCACCGAGCAAGATGCTGACGGCAAATAAATGCCATTCCAGTTCTTGTAAGCCAACCCAGCTTTGGTTAAATAAGTAGCGTTGCGCAACATTGTGGGTGATAAGCAGCACCATGCCGATAATCAACCAAGCCGTGAAACGCCCAACCCATTCGTTGAGCGTGTCAATACTGTGGGCAAGTTTGCAACAAAGTGCGGTAGGGGAAATCATCATAAGTGCTTGCCACCTCGCGGGTCAAGGTTTGCAACCTTGACCCGGACGTTTTGACTAAGGAATGAGGATTTAATCATACCCGGAACTCAAACCTGTCAGGTTTCCGAAAGTTTCGGGCGTTATTTAATGTCCATCCCTAGCTTCAAGTCATTTGAAACATTCAGGTGCAGGTTACAAACCTGCCCCCGCCTTGGTTTGCCCGGTGCCTTCATTATGCGCTGCTTGCAAGGCATCGGAGACTTCCGGTGGCATATAGTTTTCGTCATGCTTTGCCAAGACCTCAGAGGCAAGGAATTTACCCTCTTGCTGCAACTTACCTATCGCCACAATACCTTGTCCTTCACGGAATAAATCCGGCAAAATGCCTTCATATTCAACCTGTAAAGTATCTGCCGTATCGGTCACATCAAAGCTCACTTTGATGCTGCCGGGTTGACGTTGCACACTACCATTGAGTACCAAGCCACCGACGCGAATGACCTTATCGGCAGGTGCCTCGCCCGCGGCAATTTGCTTCGGGCTATAGAATAACTGTAGATTTTGCTTAAAAGAGGTCAGTGCCAGTGCCACACTTGCACCGACTCCCAGTACCAAGACAATCACTAAAGCCAGACGTTGCTTACGTTTTGGGGTCATGCGTTTCTCCTGCGTGTTTTCCGTGCAAGGGTACGTTTGGTTTCGCGCTCTTGCAAAGCGGGTTGAATAAAATTGAAAATCAAAATAATGGCGGCTAGAAGATAAGAAGTCCATACAAAAAATCCATAACTGCCCATTTCGATAAACTTCATTAAACTGCCGGGTTGGGTGATGGCGCGTAATTCAAGACGGCATTCGGGTTTGTCTGGCACGCATTGAGGCTTGCGTGCCAGCACCGCAACTTGCGCACCGTTGCCGACATCAGCGGATAAGGCATTGACTGATAAAACGAAGACGCTGTGTTGATCGTGCGTGACTTGGAATTGCGTCAGTGCGTTCTCACCTTGCGTATTCGTTAAGTTTTCTAGCTGTCCTTCAATCCATATTGGAATATGTGCGGGGACTCTTCCGGTGAGCATTTGCTCAGGTGTGAAGGCTTGTTTGGCGTAATCCTGAATGCCTTGAAACATGAGAACGGCATAGCCGATGGCAAGTATGGCGAGAATCACTAAAAATAGGGTTTTGCGTAGTTTTGTTTGCATGAGATGTTTAAGGTTTATAAGGTTTATTTGTTAATGGTGTGCGAACATTCTATGTCATCTGCGACTAACTTGAAATACTCGTTTTGTTACCTTTGAGTCATTGATACTTCCGATGTTGCATGTAAAGTGAGTTTGTAAATCTGCGCTGGTTTGGTTTTGCCTTTGAGTGCCACGGGCGGCTCTGTACTCATTGACGATGAGCTTGGTCGATAGTCACCGAGTGCTTGATAAACACTGTCTGAGAGAATGATTTCATTTTTCGCCGCTACGCCCGTCAAGCGTGCCGCGACATTAACGGTATCGCCGATGACCGTGTAGTTCATATAATTCGCTGACCCGACATTACCGACAATCATGTCGCCCTTGTTGATACCGATGCCTAAGCCTATGTCGCCGTGATAAATGCTGCGTTTTTTCCAGCTATCAGACACTACAAGGAATTTTTCCTGCATATCGAGAGCGGCTCTGACGGCGCGTTGTGCCGCATCTGTTTGTTGAAAAGGCACGCCAAAACCAATCAGCAGACAGTCTCCTGCCATGTTAAAAATCGTGCCTTCGTAGTGATACGCGACTTCAGTCAGCACGTTAAAAAATTCGTTGAGCAGGGCGACCACTTGTGGCGGTTGCAAGGCTTCGCTCATGGCAGTGAAACCGCGCAAATCGGCAAATAGCACGACACCGTTTTGACGGGTTTGGCGGTCAGTTAGGGCTTGTTCGGCTTTTTCCGGGTGGCGCAGGATTTCATCAACCACGCTCGGGGCGATGTAGCGTTTGAAGGTGCTTTGTAGAAGTTCGTGTTGCGCCTCTTCAAGTTGCTTGCGGGCTTGCTGGTAAAGCAGCAGGGATTTAACCCGTGCGCTCAGTTCTTCGCGGTTAATCGGTTTAGAAAGGAATTCATCTGCACCCGCGTGAATGCCGCTAATACGGTCATTGCGGTCCTCTAGCGCAGTAATCAGCACCACCGGGGTTAGCACGGTTTTGGCGTTGGATTTGACACGGCGGCACAGTTCAAAGCCGTCAACATGAGGCATCATCACATCAGACAGCACTATGTCGGGCTGCCAAGTATGCAGGATTTGCAAGGCTTGTCCGCCGTCGTTGGCGATTTGCACTTGATAACCTTGTTCGCGCAGCAGTCGGCTGATAAGCAGTGCATCGTAGGCTTGATCGTCAACGACAAGAATTTTGTAATCAGGCGCGTTGAGTTGTAGAGCAAGTTCTAACTGCGGTACTACAGCATGAGGAGCTAGGGTTTTTTTTTATCCTCAAGTGCTATCGCGCTTAAGGAGTCCCCCTTTTCCAAGCGTTCACTGAGCTGCATCAGGGCTTGCTGCACATCCTGGTAGGTTTGTTCACATTGCGGCAGCAATTGCTTGGCTTTGCCCAGTTGCCCTTCACGTCCGAGTTGTTCAAGGGTTTGGCAATATTCAGCTAACACAGCCGCGCCTAAGTTAGCACTGCTGGATTTGAGCGTATGTGCGGCACGCGACAGGGCTTCGCCATTTTCTGTCTGCGCAGCTTTGAGTATGTCATCTAATAATTGAGCTGCGGAGTCCATGTAGGTACTCACCAGTTCTTTGAAAATCTCTGGCTCTTCCATACCGACTAGGGCGTGCATGGTTTTCCATAACTGTTTTTGCAATGCGTCTAAATCGGCTGTTTGCACGCGGGCTTCGGCGCTGTCACTTTGCACCACGCTTGCTTGATGATCTTCGGTGGCTATGCCACGAATTTGATGCAGGGCTTTGGAGACCGCTTGGTATTCTCGATAAAGGGCGCGGGCTTGTTCCGATACGTCTTGCAAATCACCCGCACGTCCTTGTAATTCAAGTTTTTTGCTTTGTTGGCTTAAACGCTCCGCGCCTAAACTGGCACTGCTGGATTTTAAGCTATGCGCAGCGCGTTCTAATAAGCCGGCATCTTGTTGTTGCGCAGCTTGTTGAATTTGCGCAACCAATTCGCTGCCGCTGGAGAGATAAGCATCAACCAATTCATGCAGAATTTCTTCTTCACCATCGGTCAGCATGTCTAGGGTTGACTGCATTTCACTGAGCAAAATAGCGTAACGCGCATTGATGTGTGCGCTGACATCATCTTCTGTCGAGACTGGAGCAGGTATTGTTTCCGCAGGCTCTTTCGGGCTGGGTTCTGCGCCGCGCTGATCATCGTGAAGTTCAAATGTCGGCATTTGCGGAATATCAATTGCGTACAACTTATGCAGGGCTTGCAAAACATTGAAGTATTCTTTGCTCAATGCGGCAACCTTGCTATTCACGCCCGATAAATCGCCTGCCCGCGCTTGTGTTTCTAAGATTTTGCTATGTTGACTGAGGGACTTCGCGCCAATACTAGCACTGCTGGATTTTAAGCTGTGCGCAGCGCGTTCAATGGGGTCTGTCTGTTTTTGTTCCGCCCCCGCTTGTAATTGCTCTAACAGCGGTTGACTGGTTTCTACATAGGTGCGCAACAATTCCTCACTTAACTCGGTGTCGCCTTCGGTCAAGGTGTTGAGTGTATCGTGAATTTCTGCCGCCAGTTTATTGATACGTGCCTCAGTAGCTAACATGCCCGAATCGCTTGAGAGCGAAGTAAGCTCGGCTGCCGTTGTCGCGGCAGCTTCAGTCTGTTGAGGCAGTGCTATTTGCTTTGTGTCAATGCCGCGTTGCAGAGCGGCTAATAGGTCATCACGATGCACCGGCTTGGTGACATAATCATCCATGCCGATAGATAAGCATTTTTCGCGGTAACCCTGCATGGCGTGGGCAGTCATGGCGATAATATAAGGGCGGCGTTGGTCATCGGTAATTTGCTGGCGTAATGCTTGAGTGGCTTGAAAACCGTCCATTTCGGGCATCTGCACATCCATCAAAACCAGATCGTAATCTTGTTTTTCAAACGCACTGAGCGCTTCTAAACCATTATTGGCAATATGCGCGGTAAAACCTAGGCGTTTAAGCAGTAAAGTAGCCACTTTTTGATTGGTTAAATTATCTTCAACCAATAACAAACGCACTGCCGCCGCCCGTTCATCAAGTTGAGGTGTTTCTTTTGAATGCGCCGCTGGACCTACGATAGCGGTTTTTTCTGATGGCTTATTGGCAGCACTGAGTTGACGGCGCATTACTTCAATTAAGCAATTAAACAACTGTGAGTTTTTAATCGGCTTGGTTAAATACGCCGCAAATAGATTGCCTTGTTTATCAGTTTGCCGTCCTAGTGAGGTGAGCATCACCAGCGGCATGGTTTTGTAAGCCTCTAAGGTTTTGATTTTTTTTGCCAACATCACGCCATCCATGACCGGCATCTGCATATCCAGCACCGCTAAATCAAAATGCGTTTGCTGTCGTGATAAGCGTTCTAAAGCCGCCTGCCCTGAAGCCGCTTGTTCCGACACCATGCCCCAAGATTGTAATTGATGTGCGAGAATCATGCGGTTAGTGCTGTTATCATCAACAATTAACACCCGTTTTTGATGCAAATCCGCATGAATATTAAGCAATGGGTCTTCGCTTTCTTCTTGATCATCAATTTTCGCCACAATCGTGAAATAGAACGTAGAACCCTTGCCTAAAATGCTTTCTAGCCACATGTGACCGCCCATCAATTCGCATAATTGCTTACTGATAGCAAGCCCCAAACCGGTGCCACCATAACGCCGCGTCATTGACGCATCGACTTGGCTAAAGGCTTGAAATAAATGACTTTTACGTTGTTCGGGAATACCGATGCCGGTGTCTTTTACGGCAAATTTAATTTCTTCTTGATGATCTTCTAACAAGCGGCTACTAACGCTAACGACCACCTCACCACGCTCGGTAAATTTCACCGCATTGCTGAGTAGATTAACCAGAATTTGCCGCAGGCGGGTAATGTCGCTTCGTATGTTAAAGCTGATATTTGATTCAAACAGCATTGCCATTTCTATGTTTTTTTCGGCGGCTTTGGGGGCAACAATGTCAAAAGCGGATTCCACACAAGTGCGTAAATTAAAACTGCATTCTTCTAATTCCAGTTTGCCCGCGTCAATTTTAGAAAAATCCAAAATATCATTAATCAAAATTAACAAGGCATCGCTACTGGTGCGCACAGTTTCAAGAAAATCGCGTTGTTCAGCATCTAATTGGGTATCTTGCAACAAGCCGGTCATACCAATCACCGCATTCATGGGGGTGCGAATTTCATGGCTCATATTGGCAAGAAATTCACTTTTGGCTCGATTAGCCACTTCAGCCGCCTCTTTAGCTTCTTGTAAATCAGAGACCGTTTTTTCTAAGGCGTGATTGGTGTCTGACAATTCGGCGGTACGTGCATGAACTTGCTCTTCTAAGTGTTCGCGGTGTTTTGCCAGCATTTGATCCCGATCTTCGATCTGTGCCAGCATGTCATTGAAGGCACCCACCAATAAGCCAACTTCATCTTTGCCATAAGATTGCGCACGAATGCCATAATCTTTTTTGTCCGTAACTGCTTGCGCGGTTTCCACCAAATGCAAAATAGGACGAGAAATAATAGCTTGTAAATTAGTAGAAATCAGGAAAGACAGTATGCTAGTGACTGCCAAAATAATCAAAATGGTACCGGCAAAACTCCACAACAAGCTATGAATATTACGCAAATCTGAGCGAATAAGCACGGTACCCACTTTTTGCTCATTATCCTGCACATAAATATCTTCAAAAAATTCTAAGTATTCGCTGGTGAAATAATGCGTATTTGATTGTACTTCGGGGGCTTGGAAGAGGGTTTCTTGGTCGCGCTGATAAAAGGCAAAAGGTTCTTTGTGTTTATCATAGATCACCGCAGCAACAATGTTTTCCTGCACACTTAAAGCGGATAAAACGCGATTTGCGATTTCTTTGTCCAGGTAAATCAAGGCTACAGTGCTGTTAGAACCAATAATTTGGGATAAGGATAAATGGCTATTGACCATTGCTTTGCGCAAAGAAATCACTTCATTAAAGGTAAAAAAAGCTGAAGCCGCCAACAATGCCAAAGCATTGGTCAGCATAATAATGAAAACCAATTTGCGCTTAATGGATAAATCAGCGAACAGGCTACGAGATTTCATCGTTCACAACCTTGACGATCACAAATATTAGCTAGATTTAATAAAGTACCTGCCGCTTTCAACTGTGCTGCTTCAAGTTCAGCGCGGTTAATTTTTAAGCGAATTCGATTGCGCACGGTATAAAATTGAATTAATCCCCCCAGATGCACAAAATCTTCAATTTCACTCACCGTTAAAATCGGTTTTTTTTCTAATTTGAGTAACACATCATTAATTCTGGACGCTTCCGACGTGCTGATAAATAAAATATGGCAACGCGCCAATTCTTCATCATCATTGGTATTCACCTCAGCAAATCGCTTAATTGCTAATTGGCGATTTTTCGCAACCACATTTTCCGTCGTGAGGTTGAGCAGATAACCAAAGGGATCATCGCCCAACACGCAAATCGTGTAAGGCTCACTGTCATCAGCAAAAACGCTATCAGGCCAAGCAATAAAGTTGACGAAATTGTACAAAAACGCCGCTTTAATCTGGTATTCCTTAGCCGCTGCCGCCTGTGTTGTTGATGTCAGAAATAAGCCTAAACACAGCAACAGGCTGCCACTGTGCAGTAGTTTGAGCCAGCGAGAATATTTTGAAAAAGTCATTTGAATCATACTTTAAGTGGATAACAAATCGATACTCACACCGACCAGAAAGCGCGCTTTTTGCCTTATCAAGTTTTTATTTAACACTTGAATTTTAAGCACTTAAAAATATCCCGAGCTTCAGGTTTCAGGCAGGGCGCAGTATATCGCTTGTTTTGGAAAGACTGTTATTCAGTAACACAATGAGCGAATTTTACTAGATTTTTTCTACTTGCGTGGCTTTTATTACCCTTAAACCGCGTTTATTACCCTTAAACCTAACCGGTTTTTGCCTGGGTTAGCGGTCTCAGCGGGCTAAGCGCAGCTTTCATTCCACACAAAAACCACACAGAAACCTTTGTCGGCAGCGGCTGCTTTCAAGTATCATGCGCTATCAAGGCGCGTCGCAAAAAACCAGCGATAAATTTGACAGGTTTTAAAAGCCTGTCAAGTTTAGGCATGTATTTTTTGCGTGTCACCTCATAGATCGACAGCAGATGTCGTCATTCACATTTTAGCCACACAATGACATTATGAACACAGAAAAACTTTGGGCGGGACGTTTTACACAAGCCACAGACAGTTTCGTGGAAGCTTTTACCGCTTCTGTTAATTTTGATCAACGTCTTTATCACCATGATATTGCGGGGTCTATTGCCCACGCCAAGATGCTGGCAAAAATTGGCGTATTAAGCGACAGCGATCAGCAAGCCATTATTACTGGTTTACAAACTATTGAAAAAGAAATAGAAAAAGGCGAATTTACTTGGCTGATTGGGCTGGAAGACGTACACATGAATATTGAAGCACGGCTGACAGAAAAAATTGGCAATATCGGCAAAAAACTACACACCGGACGTTCACGCAACGACCAAGTGGCAACCGACATACGCCTTTATTTACGCGATCAAATTGATCACATTCAAGAAGAATTACAACGCCTAATAGAAAACCTCATCAGTGTGTCGGAGCGCGAATACGCCACCATCCTGCCCGGCTTTACCCATCTACAAAGCGCACAACCAGTCACTTTTGGGCATCACATGCTGGCCTGGGTAGAAATGCTCATGCGCGACCGCGAACGCCTGCGCGACTGCCGCAAGCGCGTCAATGTTCTGCCGCTAGGCGCGGCAGCCTTAGCCGGCACGAGTTATCCGCTGGATCGCCATTATACCGCCGCACTGCTTGGTTTTGACGCTGTTGCAGAAAACTCCCTAGATGCGGTCAGCGACCGCGACTTTGCGATTGAATTTAACGCCGCCGCCGCGCTCTTGATGATGCACTTATCGCGTTTTGGTGAAGAATTAGTGCTGTGGTCATCGGCACAATTTGACTTTATCGACTTAGGCGATGCCTTCTGCACCGGCTCATCCATCATGCCGCAGAAAAAAAACCCTGACGTGCCAGAATTAGTGCGCGGCAAAACCGGGCGCGTTTATGGACACCTCATCAGCCTTTTGACCCTGATGAAATCACAACCTTTGGCTTACAACAAAGACAATCAAGAAGACAAAGAGCCGTTGTTTGACACCATTGACACCCTCAAAGGCAGCCTTAAAGTCTATGCTGACATGATACCGGTCATGCACATCAAAGCCGACAAAATGCTTGCCACCGCGCAACAAGGCTTCACCACTGCCACCGACTTAGCCGATTATCTGGTACGCAAAGGCATTCCCTTCCGCGACGCGCACGAAATCGTTGGACAAGCGGTGCGCCACTGCATTGCAGCACACTGCGATTTAAGCGATTTACACCTAGAGGTGCTACAAGGCTTTTCCGCCCGCATCCAAGCTGACGTGCATGAAGTGCTAACCTTGCAAGGCTCAGTCGCAGCACGTAATCACTTTGGTGGCACCGCGCCGGCACAAGTCAAAGCCGCTGCGCAACGAGCGCGTGAGCGTTTGCGCAGCACCTAAGCGCGGCGCGAAACACACCCCCGCCAAACACTTTGCGCGGGCGCGTCCCCCGTCCACATCACTAAAACCGCCCATGGAACAACATTCATGCAGAACATCCACGCACAACGCATCCTCATTCTCGATTTTGGCTCACAATACACGCAACTCATCGCCCGCCGCGTGCGCGAAGCGGGGGTGTATTGCGAAATTCACAGCTACGACATGCAAGCTGCTGATTTAATCGCTTTTAATGCCAGCGGCGTGATTTTGTCCGGCGGACCTGAGTCGGTTAAAAAAGCCCCGCACATCCGCGCCCCACAAGCTGTATTTGAACTCGGCGTACCGCTACTCGGCATTTGTTACGGGATGCAAACGATGGCAGCGCAACTCGGCGGCGCGGTAGATGCCTCGCAACACCGCGAATACGGCTATGCGCAAGTCCGCGCTCGCGGACACTCGCAACTGCTGAAAAACATTGAAGATCACGTCAGTGCTGAAGGTTACGGACTGTTGGATGTGTGGATGAGTCACGGCGACCGCGTCGAAAGCCTGCCCCAAGGTTTCAAGGTCATCGCCAGCACCGACAACGCCCCCATTGCTGGCATGGCGGACGAAACGCGGCATTTTTACGGGCTGCAATTTCACCCCGAAGTCACCCACACCGCGCAAGGCGAGCGCATCATCAGCCGTTTTGTGCATGACATCTGCGGCTGTCAACGGCTGTGGACTGCCGCCAACATCATCCAAGACAGCCTGCAAACCGTGCGCGAACAAGTCGGTAGCGATGAAGTGCTGCTCGGCTTATCCGGCGGTGTCGATTCTTCCGTAGTCGCCGCCCTGCTGCACCGCGCCATCGGCGAACAACTCACCTGCGTATTCGTCGATAATGGCTTATTGCGCCTCAACGAAGCCACTCAAGTGATGGCAACTTTCGCCCAGCACATGGGCGTAAAAGTCATTCATGTCAACGCCCAAGCGCAGTTTCTCGAAGCACTTAGAGGCGTGAGCGATCCTGAGCAAAAACGCAAAATTATTGGCAATTTATTTATTCAGGTGTTTGAAGCAGAAGCCGCAAAACTGAAGAATGTTAAATGGTTAGCGCAAGGCACCATTTATCCCGACGTGATCGAATCCGCCGGCGCGAAATCCGGCAAAGCGCACGTCATTAAATCGCACCACAATGTCGGCGGACTACCCGCACACATGAAGCTGAAACTGGTCGAACCGCTGCGCGAATTATTCAAAGACGAAGTGCGAAAACTCGGTGTAGAACTCGGCTTACCCGCCGAAATGGTCTATCGCCACCCCTTTCCAGGTCCCGGTCTTGGGGTGCGAATTTTGGGCGAAGTGCATGAAGAATATGCCGAGATTTTGCGCCAAGCTGACGCGATTTTTATTGAAGAACTGCGCAACAGCGGTTGGTACGATAAAGTCAGCCAAGCCTTTGCGGTATTTCTGCCCGTTAAATCGGTTGGCGTGACCGGCGATGCGCGGCATTACGAGTACGTCGTCGCCCTGCGTGCGGTGCAAACCATTGATTTTATGACTGCTCGCTGGGCGCATCTGCCCTACGAATTGCTCGACAAACTGTCGCAGCGCATTATCAACGAAGTCAAGGGCATATCGCGGGTTGCTTATGACATCTCCGGCAAACCGCCCGCGACCATTGAGTGGGAGTAAGAAGGCTCGGCTGCGTGCTATCATTCCGCGTGCTTTGACGCAAAGATGTCGAAGCACTCTACCGGGCTTCACACTGCCGCCACCAACACCTGCTGCTTGATCTGTTTAATCTCATCGCGCAATGCCGCCGCTTGCTCAAATTCTAAATTCTCCGCATGGGCATACATGCGTTTTTCCATCTCCTGAAGTTTTTTAGCCAGTTGCTGCGGCGACAGCGCGGCATAATGCGCCGCTTGTTCGGCAACTTTGGCATATTCAGAAAATTTAGCACGGGGATTGGCGACATTCAGATGCCTAGCGTCGAGAATATCGGCGACGGCGCGTTTGATGCCAGTTGGCGTAATGCCGTGTTGTTCATTGTATGCGGTTTGTTTTTGACGGCGACGCTCGGTTTCGTCAATGGCGCGCTGCATAGAGCCGGTTATCTTATCCGCATACAAAATCGCCTTGCCACTGATATTTCTGGCGGCGCGTCCGATGGTCTGAATTAAAGAACGCTCGGAGCGCAAAAAGCCTTCTTTGTCCGCATCGAGAATTGCCACCAGCGACACTTCCGGCATGTCTAAACCCTCGCGCAACAAATTAATCCCCACCAATACATCAAACACGCCCAAACGCAGGTCGCGGATAATTTCCACCCGTTCCACAGTGTCAATATCCGAGTGCAAATAGCGCACTTTGACACCCTGTTCGCTTAAATATTCAGTCAAATCTTCCGCCATACGCTTAGTCAGCGTGGTGATCAGCACCCGCTCATTGACTCCCACACGCTGATTAATTTCTGACAAAACATCATCGACTTGGCTGTTGACCGGACGCACTTCAATGTGCGGATCGAGCAAACCGGTCGGACGCACTACTTGATCGACAACTTGCTTGGCATGTTCTTCTTCGTAAGCCCCCGGCGTGGCAGAGACAAAAATCGTCTGCGGCGCAAGTTTTTCAAATTCGGCAAATTTCAGCGGGCGATTATCCAACGCCGAAGGTAGGCGAAAACCATATTCCACCAGCGTTTCCTTGCGCGAGCGGTCGCCGCGAAACATGCCACCGATTTGCGGCACAGTGACGTGGGACTCGTCAATAATCAAGAGCGCGTCGGCGGGTAAATAATCAAACAAAGTCGGCGGCGGCTCACCGGCTTCACGTTGTGACAAATAACGTGAATAATTTTCAATGCCCGAACAATAGCCAATTTGTTCTATCATTTCTATATCAAATAAGGTGCGTTGTTCTAAACGCTGCGCTTCTACTAATTTATTTTCTTTAGTTAAAACCTGTAAACGCTGCCGCAGTTCTTTGTTGATTTTATCTATAGCTTGTTCTAGTATTTCTTTAGGCGTGACATAGTGGGTTTTTGGATATACTGTCATGCGTGTGAGCTCGCCTTGCGTATGTCCGGTCAAAGGATCAAAATAGCGGATTGATTCGACTTCATTATCAAATAATTCAACCCGTACTGCATCGCGTTCGGATTCTGCGGGAAAAATATCAATAGTGTCTCCGCGTACCCGATAACTACCGCGTTCCAAATAAGTTTCATTGCGTGTATATTGCAATTCGGTTAAACGCCGCATAATGAAACGCGGATCAACGCTATCACCACGCACTATATGCAGCAACATTTTCATATAAGCATCGGGATCACCCAAACCATAAATCGCTGACACGGAAGCAACAATAATCGCATCCGTGCGTTCCATCATGGCTTTAGTGGCGGATAACCGCATTTGTTCTATGTGTGCATTAATAGACGCATCTTTTTCAATAAAGGTATCAGTGGTGGGTACATAAGCTTCTGGCTGATAATAATCATAATAAGAAACAAAGTATTCCACCGCATTATGGGGGAAAAAACTTTTCATTTCGCCATATAACTGCGCGGCTAAGGTTTTGTTGGGTGCCAGCACTAATGTAGTACGTTGAATGTGTTGAATGACATTGGCTATCGTAAAAGTTTTACCCGAACCCGTTACACCCAACAGTGTTTGATATTGATACCCTTGTTGTAAGCCATGCAATAGTTGTTTAATTGCGAGGGGTTGATCGCCAGCGGCTTGATAATGAGAAGACAGAGAGAATGCTTGTTTCATGGATTAAAAATCAGATGAAAGTTAATGTGAGCTAAGACCTTCTAGGTTTTGAAAACCTAGAAGGTCTGATACAGATGACCTAGGCATCCAGCATTTTTTCTAGCTTTTTACACACTGCCTTGAGTATCTGTATCCGCGCAAAGCGTTTATCGTTGCCTGCAATCAATAGCCAAGGCGCGTAATTGGTGCTGGTGCGCGCTACCATATCATTCACCGCAATCGCATATTCATCCCATTTTTCTCGATTACGCCAATCTTCATCGGTGATTTTATGCTGTTTGTAAGGAATTTTTTCGCGTTCCTTAAATCGCGCAAGCTGTTCTTCTTTGCTGATGTGTAGCCAGAATTTCATCAATAGGCTGCCATGCTTGACGAGCATTTCTTCAAAATTGTTAATTTCCAAATAAGCACGCATCCATTCCTGTTCTTGGGCAAAATTTTCAACGCGCTCAACCAGCACGCGCCCGTACCAAGAGCGGTCATAAACGGTAAAAGTGCCGGCGCGCGGGATGTGTCGCCAAAAACGCCATAAATAATGATGCGCACGTTCTTCGTCGGTGGGCGCGGCGGTGGATATGACTTGGTACAAACGCGCATCCATGGCTTGCGTCATGCGGCGAATTGCGCCGCCTTTGCCGCCGGCATCCTGCCCTTCAAAGACAATGACACTGGAGATTTTTTTCTCATGCGCTGCCCAAGCGAGTTGATGCAAACGCCCCTGCCATTTTTCCAGCTCTTTGTTGTAGTCTTTCTTGCTCAAGGTTTGTGTTAAATCAATTTGATCTAATACGGTGCGCATGGCTGCGGGAGAATTTTCTGTCGTTGGCAGGGCAATGCTAGAGGTTTCAATGGCGGGTTTTTGCGCACTGCATGTTGCTTCATCAGCCGCTAAATGTTTGCGCAACACTTCTAAAACAGTACGCCCGACGGTCAGATCACGATAAAATCCATCGCTTGCTTCGACGAGATGCCAAGGGACTTCGGCGGTGTCTGTGTGGCGAATCGCGCTTTCTGCGGCAGTTTCAAATTCTTTATACAGCTCGACATGTTTCCAATCCCGATCTGATACGCGGCGCATGGTATTTGGGTCTTTTTCCATTTTTTTCAGGCGTTTAACCTGTTCTTCATGGGATAAATGCAGCCAAAATTTGATAATAATGGCATTGTCTTCGACCAGCATGGTTTCAAAGCGGCGGATTTGCGATAGGCTATTGTCTAATTCAGATTTACTGATGCTGCCGTAGGCGTAGTCACGGATCGGATCAACATACCAAGCACCAAAAAAAATGCCAATTTGTCCGCGCCCTGGCTGTTTGCGCCAATAACGCCAAAATTTTGGACGCTCGCGTTCTTCTTCGCTGGCTTGCTCAAAGGAGACGGTCATCATGCCACGCGGATCCAGCCATTCATTGAGCATATTCACCACATCACCGCGCCCCGCGCCGTCGGTACCGGAAATGAGAATAATCACTGGATGCTGGGTTTTGCTTAAAGCAAACTGCACTTGTAAAAGTTCTGCGCGTAAGTCAGGAATCCGTGCTTTGTAGTCTTCTTTGCTGATTTTGCGACCGAGTTCGGCTGCTTCAAACATGGTTTTCTCCTTATTGTTTAGATTGTTTAGGGTGTCTGTATTGTACGCTTTTTACGCACTTAAAACCGCCCATGTTATACTAACCGCTGTCACCATTGAGTCCTTCAGCCGTCATTCTCGCTACCTCCTGACTATTTTACCCAACCATCAATTAGCTACTTTATCAATATGTTTTCTCACGCACAAAAAACACGAGCAGTATCAATGAGGATTTTTTAATGACTACCCTTGCTCCCTATGCAGCCAGACCTGAAACCTCGCGGGGACGTAAATATCTTGAGCCTGCACCGCATCTGCGCAGCGAATACCAGCGAGATCGGGATCGCATTATCCATTCTCGTGCATTTCGCCGTTTGGAGTACAAAACCCAAGTGTTCGTCAATCACGAAGGCGATTTGTTCCGTACTCGCTTAACGCATTCGTTGGAAGTCGCGCAATTGGGGCGCACCATTGCGCGTAGTTTGCGGCTTAACGAAGACCTCACGGAAGCGATTACGCTGGCGCATGATTTGGGACATACACCCTTTGGTCACGCCGGACAGGACGCGCTGAATACCTGTATGAAAAGTTACGGCGGTTTTGAGCATAATTTGCAGTCTTTGCGCGTGGTCGATATATTGGAAGAAAAATATATCGAATTTGACGGTTTGAATTTAACCTTTGAAACCCGCGAAGGCATTTTGAAACACTGCACGGTGGCAAAAGCCAAGCAGCTTGGCGAAGTCGCTGCGCGTTTTATCAACGGCGAACAGCCCGGATTGGAAGCACAAATTGCCAATCTTGCTGACGAAATTGCCTACAATAACCACGATATTGACGACGGCTTGCGTGCCGGCTTAATTACGATTGAGCAGTTATGCGAGCAAACTTTGTTTCAAACACATTATTTTGCGGTACAAAAAACAGCCCCTCACGCGCCGCGTAAGCGTTTGATTAGTGAAACTATTCGCCGCATGATTAATGCCCAAGTGATCAATCTTATTGAAACCAGCGAAGATCAATTACAGGGCATGGAGCCGAAAAGCATTGAGCAGGTGCGTGTTGCGCAAGAACCGCTGCTCACGTTTAGTGCCTTGATGTATGAGCAACACGTTGAGTTAAAAAGTTTTTTGTACGAAAACCTGTACTGCCATTACCGCGTGTATCGGATGGCAAGCAAAGCTAAAGCGATTATTAGCCGTTTGTTTGACAGTTTTATGCAGGATACTCACTTGATGCCACCGCAAGCGCGTCAATATTTGTCCCCAGCACAAGAAAAATTAGGACAAGAAAGCGGCACGGCGCGGGTGGTGGCGGATTATATTGCGGGCATGACGGATCGCTACGCCATCGCCGAATATGAACGCTTATTCAATGTCAACACGCTACCTTAACCAGTCTGTATGGAGATACAATGTTTGATACTCTCGCTAATCTAGTCGTATTTGAACTCGCAGGCATTTCGCCCGACACCCATCTGGGCGCGGCACTGCATTTTTTTGTCATGGATACAGCAAAAATCTTTTTTATGCTGGTTATCATTATTTATATCATGGGCTTGTTGCGCGCATTGATGTCACCCGAAAAGGTGCGTGATTATGTGCGTGGTAAGCCCGTGTGGATGGCGCGTAGCAGTGCTATCGGTCTTGGTGCAGTTACGCCCTTTTGCTCCTGCTCCTCCGTGCCTTTGTTTATCGGCTTTGTTGAGGCGGGTATTCCGCTCGGCGTGACCTTTTCTTTTCTGATCGCCAGTCCGATGATTAACGAGGTCGCGGTGGTGTTGCTGATCGGTATTTTAGGTTGGAAAGTCGCTTTGCTGTATGTGCTGGCGGGCTTGCTCGTGGCTTACGTGGGCGGTGCTTTGATGGAACGCTTTAAGCCTGAGCGTTGGGTGGAAGCCTATGTGTGGAAAATCCAAATGGGACAGGCAGATTTGCCGGAGCCTGATAAATCCTTAGCCGGTCGGCATCATTTCGCAGTAGGCGAGGTGAAAGACATCCTCAGACGCATCTGGCTATGGATATTTTTGGGGATTGGTATCGGTGCTGTGTTTCATGGTTATGTGCCAGAACAGTGGGTAGTAGATAATCTCGGCGGTACGGATAACTGGCTGGCTGTACCTGCCGCCGTGCTGCTGGGTATTCCGCTTTATTCTAACGCAACTGGGGTTATTCCAGTGGCTGAGGCGATGCTGGGCAAGGGCGTGGCATTAGGCACGACGTTGGCTTTTATGATGAGTATCGCCGCGCTATCCTTGCCGGAAATGTTGATTTTGCGTAAAGTCATCCGCTGGCAGGCGTTGGCTTTGTATGCGGGAATTTTGGCGATAGCCTTTATATTGGTGGGCTGGGGATTTAATCTGTTGGCTCATGTAATCACGTAATTTAGGAGATAAATATGTTTGACGTTAAAGTATTAGGTCCGGGCTGCCGTAATTGTCAAAGCACCCATAAGGTCATTGAAGAGGTGTGCGCCGAGAATGGCATTCCTGTCACTTTGGAAAAAATCGAAGACGTGGCGCAAATCATGTCTTACGGCATTATGTCCACGCCGGGCGTAGTGGTGGATGGCAAAGTTGCTCATGCGGGCGGGATACCGGATAAGAAAAAAGTCTTGTCTTGGTTTCAAGCAAAATGTTGTCCGGGTAATGACAGTTGTTGTTAAGCATTGGATTTTAGGGCGGAAAAACCATGAAACAAAACGATAGTTTGCGGGCGATTATATGGCGCGATGAGATTTTACATCTGCTAGACCAGCGTTATTTGCCGCACAAACACGAGTATCTGCCCTTGCATGACGCACCTTCTACGGCGGATGCGATCCGTAATATGGTGGTGCGTGGTGCGCCAGCGATAGGCATCACCGCAGCCTATGGCGTAGTGCTGGCGGGGCGGGCGGCTTATGCAAAAGACGCACAGAACTGGCGCGAGCTGATGCAAGCGGATATGCAGCGTTTAGCCGCTTCACGTCCGACTGCGGTGAACCTGTTTTGGGCATTAAAACGCATGGGCGATCAGCTGCCGAGTCTTGATGGCGATCCCGAAGCAGCTTTAATCGCTGAAGCGGGACGCATTCATCAAGAAGACATTGAAGCCAATTATCGCATGGGCGAATTGGGCGAAGCCTATATTCCGCAAAATACCAGCGTGATTACCCACTGCAACGCCGGTGCTTTAGCGACCGGCGGCTATGGCACGGCTTTGGGCGTGGTGCGCAGTGCTTTTAGCGCGGGCAAGCTGAAACAGGTGTTTGCCGATGAAACCCGCCCTTGGCTGCAAGGAGCGCGTTTGACTGCTTGGGAATTGTTGCAAGACGGCATCCCAGTGACTTTGTTATGCGACGGCGCGGCGGCTTCTTTGCTGCGCAGCGGTCAAGTCAGTTGGGCGATAGTGGGGTCTGACCGCATCGCGGGTAATGGCGATGTGGCAAATAAAATCGGCACTTATGGATTGGCTATTGCGGCTAAACATCATGGCGTAAAATTCATGGTAGTCGCGCCGACTAGCACGATAGACATGAGTTTAAGCAGCGGACAGGAGATTCCCATTGAACAACGCGGCAGAGAAGAAATATTGAGCTTAAACGGACAGCCCGTGGCAGCGCACAATGCCGATGTGTGGAATCCGGCTTTTGATGTCACCCCCGCCGAGCTGGTGGATGTGATTGTCACGGAAAAAGGCGTGGTGGAGCATCCCACAGCAGCAAAAATGGCAACATTAATGGCTTGAGGTTTTTATGTTACGAGTGATATTCATCAGCTTGGGCATATTGTTTAATGCCCCCAGCCTCGCTAACAGCCTGTTCAACCCCAGCACCGGCAAGTTGTATGTGCCTTATATCAGCTTTGGCGAACAAGTATTCAGTGCCGAATTAGTATTTGCAGCAGATAGCGGCTTATTCGCCATCAACAAAATCGAAGCACGCACTAAAAACCTAGCCCCCAGCTATGGAAGCCCCGATGTTTTCAGCCCCGAAGGTGTTTTGTCGCTTGCCCGTATTGACGTGGATGGGGTGTTTTACCAAGCCGATTTACTCTTTCAAGCGGCAGACAATGCGCTGCGCATCGGCAATATCCAAGCCGTCAATGAAAACCTACCAGAACGCGGCACCCTAATAGATAATCAACTCAAAGCACAATACAGCCAAGCGCAGATTCAGCAAATCATCAGCTTGTACGCCTTGCAATCAGGTTTACAGATTGATTTTACTGCACAAAACGCAGTCGCCCTGTACAAACTCAGTTATCAAACCATTGACCCCGCCGCACAACTGACTCAGGCTTCAGCCCTGCTTGCCCTGCCGGTCGGCTTAGAGAATCCGCTCAAGCTGGTCGCGGTACAACATGGCACAGAATTATTAGACAGCCAAGCCTTAAGCGAACACCTACTAGACGTGCCAAGCATAGGGTTAGCCGCCACTGGTTACGCGGTAGTCGCGGCGGATTATCTTGGCTTTGGTGATTCAGAGGGCTTGCATCCTTATATTCACGCGCATTCGCTGGCAAGCAGCGTGATCGATGCCCTGCGAGCCGGCAAAACAGCAATCCAAAACAGCGGGCTGAACCTAAGCGGGCAACTCTTCTTGGTGGGGTATTCCGAAGGCGGTTATGCGACACTGGCAGCGCAACGCCAGATCGAAACCCAGCACCGCGATGAATTTAACATCACCGCCTCCGCGCCCATGGCAGGACCTTACGATTTATCCGTCAGCATGACGCAACGCGCCCTAGCCGATACGCCGCATCCAAATCCCTATTATTTCCCCTACATTGCCCTCATGCTGCAACAGGTGTACGGCATTTACGACTCTTTAGACTCACTGTTTAGACCGGCTTATGCGGCTGACATATTGGATTATTTTGATGGACAACACAGCGGCAGCGCGATTAACGCCTTTTTGCCCGCCTCGCACCTAGACATTTTTCAGCCCCAGGTGTATGCCGAATTAGCCGATGCCGATAGTTGGATAGCCGCCAGCTTACGCGCCAATGATTTAACCGACTGGAAACCCACCTCAGCAACGCGCTTGTATCACTGTATCAACGATGACCAAGTGCCATTTAGCAATTCACAAGTCGCTTACGACCGCTTTCAAGCACTCGCCGCGACACCAGTAGAGCTGATCAAAATTGACCAACCAGCACTCAATCAAGGCGCGGTTCATGCGAATTGCAGCATCCCCGTTATGTTAATGGCAAAAGACTGGTTTGATAGCTTTTTATGAAACCCGACGACCTCATCACGCTTGCCGCAGATGTAGGCGCGGCACTCCAACAACGCGGCTGGCAACTCGCCTGCGCAGAATCCTGCACTGGCGGCTGGCTGGCACAAAGCGTCACCGAAATCGCTGGCAGTTCCGCTTGGTTTGAGCGCGGCTTCGTCACCTACTCCAACCAAGCCAAACAAGACATGCTCGGCGTGCAAGCAGAAACCTTAGCCGCCTTTGGTGCGGTCAGTGAAGCCGTTGTATTAGAAATGGTACGCGGGGCTATCGCCCACAGCGAGGCGCAGATCGCCGTTGCCATCAGCGGCATAGCCGGACCCGGCGGTGGCAGCACCGAAAAACCGCTCGGCACGGTCTGCTTTGCTTGGGCAACGCCAACCCAAGTCTATGCAAGAAAACACCTTTTTAGCGGCAATCGGCATGAAGTGCGAGCGCAGGCAGTAAGCCTTGCCTTGCAGGTGTTATTGCGCTTGGCGGAAGACTCTTAAGTAGCAATGCACGTCGATTTATACTGCTGACGGCAAAATTTTCTGTTTTTAGCGATTGTTGGCGCGAATGGCGGGGGGTGCAGAGCGGCAGCCGCCCCCGCCTTGCTCAACTTTCAAGATAAGGGAGAAAATGCTGTGTCTGATATTTTAATGTTACAAGAACGAATTAAAAATAATATTCAAATTGGAGAAGGTCACTATAGAGAATTTAAAAGTGCGTATGAAGGAGAACCGGCTGATAAAAAAGCGGGTAATGTAAAAACGCTTTGTCGATATATTGCAGAAGCCTTAATGGCTTTCGCAAATGCTGATGGGGGAGAATTATTAATAGGCGTTGAAGATGATGGAACGATTACGGGTATTCCACATAAAGAATCTGAAATTCAAGCCATGCTAAATGCGGGCAAAACATTAGTAATGGATTATAACAACAGCCCATTACCCTTGATTATGGATCGTCAGCTTGAATTAGAAGGTAAAACGATTTTATTTTTTTCAGTTTCTAAAGGGACAAGTAAAATTTATCAGCTAACCGATGGCACTTGCAAAAAGCGTAAAGGTAAAGCAACTGAGCCTGCTTCATTTCATCAAATTGATTTTGAAAGAAAAGAGATTAAATCACGAGAATATGATCAGCAATTTGTCGATGGTGCGACTGTTCACGATTTGGATGCAGACTTATTACAATCTATTGCTGACAGTTACATTAAAGGAATTGGAGTAGAAAGATATTTACAACAAATTGGATTGGCTGACTATTCACCCACTGGATTAAAACTGAGAATGTCTGCTTTATTGCTGTTTGCTCGCCATATTCAAAAATGGCATCCGCGTTCCCAAGTGAGAGTTCTCAAGGTATTAGGCACAGAATTAAAAACAGGTGAACACTATAATGCCACTGAAGCGGGTGGAGTAAATGGTAATATTTTCATTTTAATCGAAAAATCTTGGGAGATTTTGCGTCCATTTCTGACTTCCAACATGGAGTTCAGCAGTCAAAATGCAAAATTTGAACAAAAATTAATCTATCCCGAACTGGCTTGTCGAGAAGCCCTAGTGAATGCGATTGCTCATCGTGATTATCAAATTTATAATCCCATAGAAGTTTATATTTTTACAGATAGAATTGAAATTAAAAGTCCAGGTGCTTTACTTTCCACTCTAACAATAAAAGACTTAGAAGAATTGCAAGGTGCGCATGAGTCTCGTAACGCGCTTATCACAAAAATACTGCGTGAAAATAAATATATGCGAGAATTAGGTGAAGGAACAGCAATTCCCGCCACACCCCGAGTGTTTTACTCAACAA
>CAZOSP010000067.1:0-6042 GCA_964582525.1 uncultured Thiomargarita sp.
ATTAAATCTTTTTCAATCAAGCCAAAGATTTTTTGAATCTGGGGATGATGATAGTTGATTTCATCTACTTCGCCATCTAGCGTATCAAGAATCGCTTGCAACCATTCTCGATAGGGTTGTGGCGTGTGTTCAGAAACATATTGCGGACAAAGGTAAATCACTTTGTGCGGTAATTCATTGAGTCCCTTACCTTGCAAATCTTTGGGGTCAAAATCAATTACCGCAATGTCGGTTTGGTGTTTATCGCCAGAAGTCAGTACAACAATAGTGAAAACTTGTAATGCCGGACTATAAGATTCACTGGAAGCCACTTGTTCTAATAATGCCGCGCAATGGTAATGCAGAAAGCGGTCGTAGTGGTCTGCAAAGCGCACATGCTGAATATCCACAATCACGCGGTTCTTTTTATCTTCGGCAAACAAATCAAAGCGGGTAGCAACTTTACCAATCCGCGCATCAAAGGATTTCTCGGTTTCTACCTTGTCAATTTCCAGTTGTACACCGGTAAAGTCTTTCACAAATGCGGTAAAGATGTCGGGGTGGCAAAAGGCTTTTTTGAAAATGACTTCGTAGCGAAGTGAGGCGACTTGTTTCATGTGTGATCCTAAGAATAGCCTAAATTTCAGCCAGATAGGGTGTGCGCCGTCTTTTTGGCGCACACGCAGAACTCATTTTTTCAACGGGAATCTCATGCTATGTCTAAAACATTTCCGGTGTCAAGGTGCATTTTTTATGGGTAAAATAAACTGTCCGCCAACAACCTGTAGCTGGCAAGGCTTTTTAGGAAAAGGAGAACGCGATGCAGCCAAGTAGTGTGTGCGCCATCTTTTCGGCGCACACGCGGGCAATGCCGACCTATCCGCGTTCGCGCCGCAAAAAGACGCGGCGCAAACCCTACGAAGCCAAGAACTTAAAAAATGCTTTTATAGCATCAAAATGAATATCGTCGAGTAGTTGCTTAAGATAGCGCAGGCAGGGCTGTTTTTCGCTCGCCGCGCTGTTGAGTAACTCTTCTACATATAACCCTAAGCCGCTGATGTCGCCGAGTTCGAGAAAATCTTGAAAATGCTGTAATTCGATTCGGTTAAAATGACAGTCTGCGATTTGATAGGGTTGTTGTGAGGTGGTTTGTTGGGCGATTTGCGCACGCGCTTCTGGGGTCAGTGGCAGGCTAAAATAAAAACGGCTGCCTTTTCCGAGCGTACTGTTAAGACCGACTTCGCCGTCTAATTTGTGCATGATTTGCTGCACAATGGATAAGCCTAAACCATGACCATCGGCTTTGTGCTGGTGACCGCGCATGAAGGGTTTGAAGAGTTGTTCTTGCATCGTGGAATCAATGCCTTCGCCATTGTCTTGTACCCAAAAATAGGCGTATTTGTCATGGATGTCGGCACCTAGTTGTAGCTGTGGCGGGCTGCCGCCGTATTTCAGCGCGTTGCTGATGTAATTGAGCCAGACTTCTTCTAGCCAAGGCGCGTGTCCTAACACCGCAGGCCAAGCGGTGGGGAAATCAATCTGTGCTTGGCTTTGTTGAATCATTAGGGCGAGGCGATCCTCTAGTACGGATTCAACGACTTCTGCCATGTTGATGGTTTTGAGTTTGATGCTGCTGCGCGAGAGTCCGGCGAGGGTTAATAATTCGTTGATGGTGATATTCATTTTTTCCCCAGAGCGCAGTAGAGCTAAACAGTTTTGTCGCATTTGTTCAGAAAAGGGCGTTTCTGGTGCGGTTTCGCTTAATAATTGCGCATAATTGATAATGACATTGAGGGGATTTTTGAGATCGTGCGCGACTGAGCGGGCAAAGGTGTCGAGTTCTTGGTTGCGCTGCTTGAGATCGCGTTGTAGGTGATAGAGGCGTAGGTGGGTTTTGATGCGTGCCAGCACTTCTTCCGGGTAAAAGGGTTTGGTGATGTAATCTGCGGCACCGAGTTCAAAGCCTTCTAGCTTATCTACGGTGTCTTGTAAGGCACTCATAAAAATCACGGGAATATCGCGGGTTTCTTCTTGTTGCTTGAGTTGTTTGCAGACTTCAAAACCGCTGACTTCGGGCATCATAATGTCGAGCAAAATTAAATCGGGTTTGACATAAACGGCGCGTTGTAAGCCGCGTATGCCGTCTTTTGCCATCAGGGTTTCGTAGCCAGCTTCACTTAACACCTTGAGCAACAGCTTGATGTTTTCGAGTTTATCGTCAATGACTAAAATGCTGCCTTTGCGCACTTTCGCGTCTTGTTCATTCATTAATTGCTATCCGCTAAATAGTGTTTCGCCATGTCGCATAGGCGATCTTCGTCGAGTTCATCGGCTAATTGTTTGGCTTGTTTGCTAAAGTTGCCCAGTGCCGGGTTGTCTTCTGCGAGTTGTTCGACATATTCAATAATGCCCTGCATGTTGCCACGCAAGGCGAGTTCGTGTAGCAGCGCGGCTTGTTGTGCTGTCGGTCCGGCGATGTCCCAGCTTGTGGCTACTGGCGTTTGTGTATCGTCTGCGTAAATCCATTCTAAATGCAAACACTGGGCGATGGTAGCAAACAGTTGTTGGACGTTGATCGGCTTGCATAAAAAAGCCACACAGCCAGCAGCTAAACTTTGTTCTTGATGGTGTTCAAAGGCACTGGCAGAGACGGCGATAATCGGCACTTTTTCTAAACCGCCTTGCTGGTGTAAAAGGTGGCTGGCTTGCAGACCGTTCATGTCGGGCATGACTAAATCCATTAAGACTAAATCGGGGAGTAATTGTTGTACACAGGCAAGCGCGGCTGTGCCGCTGTCGGCTTCTGCCACAGAAAAGCCTACATCTTCTAATAACTGCCGCAGAAATAAGCGATTTTCCCAAGCATCATCAACAATCAGTAGGTGTTTTGGCGTGCCTTGATAGCGCAGAATGGCGCGATTTTCGCGCACTGTGGCACTGCTGGGCGGTGCCTGTTCTTCTTCGGGCAGGGGCAGATACACTCGAAATTCGCTGCCCCTGCCTAGTTGACTATCCACTTCAATGCGTCCCTGCATCAGTTCCACCAGTTTGGCAGTGATTGATAGCCCTAAGCCGGTACCTTCGGCATGGTGTTGTGGCTGTTCAATTTGTTCAAAAGGCAGGAAAATACGCGCCTGTTTGTGTTTGGCAATTCCTATGCCGCTGTCGCGTATTTTGAATCTGATCTGTTCATCTACTTTTTCTACTTGCAATAGCACATTGCCGCTTTTGGGGGTAAATTTCACCGCATTACTGAGCAAATTCAGCATAATCTGGCGCAACCGCCGTTCATCGCCGCGCACCCACTGCGGTAGGTTGGCGGCAATTGAGGTTTTGAGTTGAATGCCTTTTTGTTGGGCGCGGGTGAGAAATACTTCGACATTGCTGTGAATAAAGCTGGGTAAATTAAACAGGCTGGGTTGTAGTTCTAAACGCTCGGCTTCGATTTTAGACAAGTCCAGAATATCGTTAATTAAAGTCAGCAAGTAATCGCCTGAACTTCGCATCACTCGTATGCTGTTGCGCTGGCTTTCGCTCAAATGCGGGTCGCGCAATAGTACCTGCGCATAGCCTAAAATAGCGTTTAATGGGGTGCGCAACTCATGGCTCATGTTGGCAAGAAAGGCACTTTTGGCACGATTAGCCGCTTCTGCTTGATCTTTTGCCTGTTGTAGTACCCGTTCTTGCCGTTTACGCTCTGAAATGTCCCGCGAAATAGCGATAATTTCTTTTAAGCAACTCGAAACTTCATCATGCACCGTGCGCGTGGTGGTTTCAAACCAAATATAATGTCCGTCTTTGCAACGCATACGGTAACTAATGCTGTTGGTGGTCGGCACGCTTGCTTGAAGTTGCTGTTGGTGCGCTTGGTTGATGGCGGTCACATCTTCGGGATGAAAAAATTTATACGCCGGATAGCCTAATAGTTCTACTTCTTTATATCCTAATAGGTTGTAACAGCTTGGTGAGACATAGGTGTAATTGCCGGAGGGATCATGCCGCGAAATCATGTCGCTGGCATATTCAGCCAATAAACGAAAGCGTGCTTCACTGCGCCGCAACTGATTTTCAGCCTGTTTGCGTTCCGTGATGTCATGGATGATGGAATACAGCAGGTGACTTTCATCCAACAAGATGGGTCCAGAATGTACTTCTACGTCACGGATTTCGCCGTTGGCAAGACGATGGCGGAAAAAGAAATGATTGCGTTTTTGATCCTTGGCACGCTGCATTTCTGCTTTGATTTCATCCGGATTGAGTGTATTGATGTCTGAAATTTTCATTAATTTCAGTTGACTGAGGCTATAGCCATAATACTGTTCAGCGGCTAAATTGGCTTCCACAATATGCGCAGTGCTAGGATCAATAATGAGTTCTACCGCCTTGCTATTAAAAAATAATTGGCGGAATTTTTCGTGCATTTTGCGCAATTCAGCGGTGCGTTGCGACACTTCTGCTTCTAATAGTTGTTGGTGTTGCTGTAATTGCTGCTCGGCTTGTTTGCGTTTAGTGATGTCAAACAAAGCACCAATGATATGTGTCGGCTTGCCCTGTCTATCATAAAAACAGCGTCCGCAGTTTCTTACCCACAGCAACGTGCCATCGGTACGCAGCAAACGATGCTCTTGAAAATAATCTTCATGCTGACGAATAGCGGTTTGGCGTTGTTGCAGCACCGCCTGCCGATCTTCGTCTGGTATTCTGCGCAAAAAATCCTCATGGCTTTGTGTGGTTTCCTCGTGAGCCTCGCCTAAAATGCGATTAAGATTGGCATCACGAATATCTTGATTGTCTCGCGCCTGCCAATGCCAGGTGCCAATTTCCGCGACTTCCATCGCCAAGCGTAAACGCTCTTCTTTATCGTGCAGACGTTCCCGTGCTGTTGTATGGCGCGTTACCTCTAGCACCAACGCCTCAGTACGGCGTGCCACGACTAACTCTAGCTGCGTGTTTAGGTGACGCAGCTCTTGTTCTTTATGCCACAAGGCTTGTTCAGCGTGCAGACGTTCGGCTAGATTGTTTGATTGATATAAAGAAAAGCCCCACAAAGGCACGGCATACGCCAACAGACGATACAGATGGCTGAACATAAAGGGCGCGTCATACAAGGTTTGCGAAAATGCCATCAAAAACTGCGCTGCCGCCTGCATGATTAGCGACAAAGCCATCCACCACAAGAGCGCGTCAGCCTGTTGTCGGTAACACCGCATAAATACCCAAAAAACACCCAATAACAAACAACCCGCAATAAAATCAATCGGGCGCGGCAGCCAATGATCGATATACACATAGTGCTCAAAGGGCAACACCAGCATCAGGCTGGAAGCGACTAAAGTCAGCAGCACAAAGCCCGTGGCGGTGCGCAAAGTTTCGCGCCAAGGCGCGGCACTCACGCCCATATAGGCATCTAACCAAGGCGCGAATAACAAAAACACGCCGGGCAAAAAACGCCCAACCCAATAAGTCCCCACCAATGCGGCGACTTCCAGCCCTGAGAATAACTCCCCATTGAGCATCAACAGAAGCACCAACAAGCTGTGCAAGCCATCGCTCAGGGCGTTCACCAAAAACGCCATGCCCATCAACAAATGCAGCCGATTGCCCAGCACCCAGAAGCGCGAAATCAAGGCTAAGGCACTGAGCAGCGCGAATAACATGCAGGCAAATTCCAGGACGACATGCACACCCGCCGATCCATGATAAGTGCTGTTGCTTAACCCCGCATAAGGACTGAGCATAGCCAGCAATAGCAGTATCGGAATAACCACTTCATGCCAAGCCAGTGTTTGAATTTTTTTATTCATCAGAAGCGTTGACGGGGGCGAGTGAGTTACCCAATGAAGCCGTGTAATTTTGCCAGCACAGCACGCCCATCGCCCGCCAACAAAGCCTCAACATCCAATACCAAACCGCTAAACACGCGGCTGTGCAACAGACCCTCAATTAACGGTAAGGCTTGATATTCACCCTTTTCTAGCACCAACCAATCAACTGCTCGGTCGCGCACCCGCCACAATAAATATTCCGTCACGCCATTGCGTTGATACACGCGACGTTTAACGT
>CAZOSP010000067.1:6142-21689 GCA_964582525.1 uncultured Thiomargarita sp.
CGCCACAATAAATATTCCGTCACGCCATTGCGTTGATACACGCGACGTTTAACGTGCATATCGTAAGATGCGCTGGAATACGCCACCTCCGCAATCAATTCAGGTGCGCCGCTGATGTAACCGTCTGCATCCAAGCGAGACTGTCCGCCCGCGGTGGTCGGACGGCGCAACAAGGCATCCGGTTGTACTTCGTTATCGCCGTCTAAACGCACAGTGGCGTTGTCAGCCAATTCCACATGATGATTAAACGCAGCATAAATGCCTAACCAAGTGATTAACAAAGCGTGGGGTTTTGCGTGTTCTTCATAACGTAACGGCGAAGCCATATAAACAATTCCTTCAAGCAATTCAGCATGTTTAACCCATGGCATCGCATGATAGCTTTGCTCAAATTCGTAACGGCTTAATTGATCACCATTTTCCAGCCAAGGCGGGGGTTTGACGGCGGCATTTGACATGTGTTCACCTCGTTAAATCTTTGTTATTCCAACAAACGCGGCATTAAATCGACCAGATTGCAAGGGCGGGTGCGATAATCGAGCTGCTGCTGAATGAGCTTATCCCAAGCCGTTTTACACGCCCCCGAAGAACCCGGCAGGCAGAAAATATAAGTCCCATTAGCAACCCCTGACAAAGCGCGGGATTGCATTGACGAGGTATTAATTTCTGTAAAAGAAATGGCGCGGAAAATCTCGCCAAAGCCTTGCAGTTCCTTGTCAAGTAGCACACTGACGGCTTCCGGGGTACCGTCGCGTCCAGTAATGCCGGTGCCGCCGGTGCTGATCACCACTTGCACCTGCTCATCAGCAATCCACTGCGATACCTGGGCGCGGATTTGATACATATCATCACGCACAATACGCTTGTCAGCCAGATAATGTCCCGCGTCCCGCAGGCGTTGCACCAGGGTTTGTCCTGAGGTGTCGTTGTCTTCGCCGCGTGTATCGGAGACGGTCAGAATAGCGATATTCAGCGGGATAAATTGGCGTTCCATAAAAAATCCTGTAAGTTATCAAGTGTGACGTTTGATATTACGCAAAATTTTGCAGGCACGCAAAAATGGATAGCGTATTTTTCCATGCAGCCACCGATAAACGCCGATTATGCCTGCGTTTATCCGCACTTAATCAATGTCTGCTCAAGTGCTTAGTAAAAATTTGCGCCAAATGCGTAAATCCATTTTGAAATTCCCCCGCGTTTCATAGATAATGAAACGTAAAAACCCTAATCAACACAATGTTTTTTTCGTTATGAAAGGAGCTTTTGAAGGAGCAATACCATGTATGACTTAAACCAACTCACTGAAGAAACCCATAAAATCTCTGAATTATCCAGAGTGTTGTCCTACCTGATTCAAGATCGCTTGATTTGCGATACTGAAATCACCTGCAATCTGTTCTTAGAATATGCAGATAAAATCAATAAGCATCTGGATTTAGGCGAGCAGGCATTTTATAAAGACTTGCTCACCAGCCACGATCAAAAGCTGGCAAATCTTGCCTCCAATTTTATGAATAGTACCAGCGAAATTAAGCGTATCTTCAAGCAATATCTACGCAAATGGTGCAATCACAAGCAAACCTCGCTGCAAATCAAAGACCATGCCGCGTTTCTTGAAGAAAGTGAAGAAATGTTTGAATTGGTATTGAAACGTATCCAAGACGAGCATGAAAAGCTTTACCCGGTGCTGCGTTCAATGTGGGGCATGGACAAAGCCGCTTAGGAATGGGAATTAAATAACTCCCGAAACTCACGGAAAACCTGACAGGTTTTCAGAAACCTGTCAGGTTTAAGCTACTAGCCACTAACCACTAGCCACTAACCACTAACCACTAGCCACTAATCACTAACCACTAACCACTAACCACTAACCACTAACCACTTTCCCTAGCCACTTCCTATATGCCCTTTCAACACCAACAAGATTTAATAGGGCGTTTTGCGCAACATGCGGTTGCCGCAAATTTGCTCATGCTCATTATGCTGATCGCCGGATTTTGGGGCTTATCTAAGCTAAATACCCAATTTTTGCCCAATTTCGCTTTGGATTTTATTACGGTGCGGGTGGTGTGGAGCGGTGCCAGTGCAGAAGATGTCGAAGCTTCTATCACCAGTCCGATTGAGCAAGAATTGCGCAATTTGGATAATGTGAAAAAAATGACTTCAACCTCCAGCAATGGTATTTCTAATATTACTTTGGAATATTACGAAAACTCGAATATGAGTACCGCGCTGGATCAGGTCAATGAAAAAGTCTCTTTGTTGCGTAATTTGCCGAGTAGCGCAGAAAAACCGCAAGTCAGCAAGGTAGTGCGTTATGAGTCGATTGCGAATTTGTTGCTGACCGCTACTGATGACGTGAATGATGTGCGTCATTTAACCTATCAAATTGAACAAGACTTGTTGAACGCGGGCATTGATAAGGTCTCTATTCTGGGCTTGCCGGAAGAAGAAATCGCCATTCAAATTCCGCTGCTTGAATTAGAAAATCTAGGCTTGAGCTTAAATCAAGTCGCGGATCGGGTGATTGCCTATAGCCGTGACATTCCCGCCGGAACAGTCGGGCGTGATGATGTTGCGCGGCAGTTGCGTAGTCTCGATCAACGCCGCGATGAATTGAGTTTTCGAGATATTCCGCTGTATGCGGATACGCAAGGGCGGTTACTGAATTTAGCCGATGTGGCGACGATTAAACGCCGCGCCATGCAGGACGAGCCTCTATTGAGTTATCAGGGCAAGCCCGCGGTGCAATTAACCGTGTCGCGTGCTGAACATAATGACGCGCTGAAAGCAGCCGACATTTTACAAACCTATCTGGACAACATCCGCCCCACTTTGCCACCTACGGTGCGCATTGATGTGTATGATGAAAGTTGGACTTATATCCGTGACCGCATCATGTTGTTAGTGAAAAATGGTGCCAGTGGTTTGATTTTAGTCGTTTTAATTCTCTACGTGTTTTTGAATGGCAAAGTCGCTTGGTGGGTGACGGTTGGTATTCCGGTCTCGCTGATCGCGTCGCAAGCCGTGCTGTATGCGTTTGGCGGCAGCATTAATATGATTACCCTGTTTGCCATGATTATGACGCTGGGGATCATCGTCGATGATGCGATAGTGGTCGGCGAGGACGCGCTGGCACATTATCAGAAAGGCGAAAAACCGCTCGAAGCCGCAGAAGGCGGAGCGCGGCGAATGATCGCGCCGGTCATGGCTTCGTCGCTAACCAATATCGCCGCGTTTTTGCCACTGATGTTAGTCGGCGGGATTATGGGCAATATTTTATTTTCCATCCCATTGGTAGTGATTTGCGTGATTATCGCCTCTTTAATCGAAAGTTTCCTGATTTTACCCGGACATTTGCGCCACAGCTTTTTGCAATTACACCATGCGCGACCTCAAGGCATTCGCTTAAAATTAGATCAAGGCTTTGAATACTTTAAAGAAAAAATATTTCGTCCGTTTATTACGCAGGTGCTTATTTGGCGCGCTGTGAGCTTGGCTTGTGTATTCAGTTTATTGCTGCTCGGCATCGCCTTGTTAGCCAGCGGACGCATCAATTTTACTTTTTTCCCCACCCCCGAATCGCCCATGCTCACAGCCAACATCAGCTTTGCCGCAGGGACACCGCCGCAACGGGTTAATGACTTTTTGCGCAACGTCGAAACGCAGCTACACGCGACCGCCGAGCAGCTTAGCGCGCCGCAGCAATCTTTGTTACGGGCAGCCGTAGTGCGCTACAACATCAGCAGCAGTGCCGATGGGCAATCCTCGCAAAGAGGCTCACAATTCGCCTCCATCGTGGTCGAGCTTATTGCGCCCGACGCACGCGAAGTGCGTAACCGCGAATTTATCGAAGCCTGGAAAAGCAACATTCCGGCGGTTGCTGGCTTAGAAAAATTTATTATTTCTGAGCGGCGCGGCGGACCGCCAGGGCGCGACGTAGATATTCGTCTCAGCGGCGGCAGCGCGGAAAACATCAAAGCAGCCGCGTTAGAACTCAGCACCGCACTAGAAGGCATTAAAGGCGTGCTGGGTGTAGAAGATGACATGCCGTTTGGACGCGAGCAGCTGATTTATCGCCTGCGTCCTGAAGCCATCGCGCTGGGCTTAAACGTCGCCGACATCGGTCATCAATTACGCGCCGCCTTTGATGGCTATCGGGCGCAAATTTTCTTGGATGGGCGCGATGAAGTCGAAGTGCGCGTCATGCTCCCCGATGCCGAGCGTCACAGCTTGTCTGCCTTAGAAAAACTCACCATCCACTTGCCGAATGGCGAAAGCCTGCCATTGCTAAATGCCGTGCAACTAGAACCGCGACAAGGTTTTGAAGCCTTGCGCCATTTTCAAGGACGACTGTCGGTACAAATTTCTGCCGATGTCGATTCCAGCGTCAATAATGCCAACAAAATCATCGCCGAGTTAGAACAAAAAGTGTTTCCGACATTAACGCAAAAATATGGCATTCAGTACAACTACGAAGGACGCGCCGCCGATCAACGCGAAACCATGGCAGACATGAAACAAGGCTTAATGCTTGGCATTGTTTTAATTTATCTGGTGCTGGCTTGGGTATTTGCTTCCTACGGCTGGCCCCTAGTGGTCATGGTCGCCATTCCTTTTGGCTTAGTCGGCGCACTCGGCGGACATGGGATCATGGGCTTAGATGTGACGCTGTTGTCCATGTTCGGTTTCTTTGGTTTATCCGGAATTGTCATCAACGATTCCATCGTCCTGGTGACTTTCTACCGCCATATCCGCGACACCGGTATGGCAGTGCGCGAAGCCCTGATTGAAGCCGCCTGCCAACGCCTACGCGCCGTCTTGCTAACTTCTTTAACCACCATCGGCGGCTTACTGCCCTTGTTATTTGAAACCTCTTTGCAAGCACAATTTTTAATCCCTATGGCAGTATCGATTTCTTTCGGTCTCGCTTTCGGAACCGTATTAGTGCTATTAGTCGTGCCAACTTTGTTGTCTATTTACGAAGACCTCTATTACACATTCAATCCCGCGCAAAACTCAGGCTTAAACGCGCTGACTGAACGTCCGCATTAAAATAACTACAGCATAAACTCACTATGAAAACTCTCCTATACAACGAATTAAACCCCAAAAAAATCCCCAATTTCGACAAAATTCGCAACGCATTAGAAAAAGATGATTTTCGTGCTGCGCAGGTCAAGAAAATTGGCGACAACTTATATCGTGCGCGTTTAGATAAAAGCAACCGCTTGTTGTTTTCTTTGTATCACTATGAACATCAAACTTACGCACTGCTATTAGAATTAATTGAAAATCATGCTTATGATAAATCACGCTTCTTAAAAGGCGGCGTCACTATTGATGAAAATAAGATTCCTGACCTAACACAAATCGAACCAGAAGATAAAGAACCGCTGATTTATTTAAATACAGAACAGCCAACTTTCAATATTCTCGATAAAATCATTTCTTTTGATGATGCGCAACAACAGATTTACGCCATTCATCCGCCCTTGATTATTATTGGTTCAGCCGGCAGTGGTAAAACCGCGCTGACATTAGAAAAAATGAAACACGCCATTGGCGAAATTTTGTACATCACCCGCTCACCGTATTTAGTCCACAATTCACGCAATCTTTATTATGCAATGGGCTATGCCAATGACAGCCAAGAAATTTCTTTTCTATCTTTTGATGATTATCTAGCCTCAATTCGAGTTCCAAAGGGAAAAGATATGCCATTTCGCGCTTTTGCCCAATGGTTTGCGCGGCATAAAGTCCCTAAAGCACTGCAAGACCCCTATCAAGTTTTTGAAGAGTTCAAAGGTGTGATTACAGGACCAACGGACAGTGCTTATTTAAGTCGAGAAGACTATCTACAATTAGGCATTAAACAATCTATTTTTCAGCCTGAAGAACGTGAAAAAGTCTATGACTTGTTTGAAAAATATTTGCACTTCATGCAGCAAGAAAATTATTATGATGCAAATATTCTCAGTTATGAATACTTAACAGAAGTAGAACCGCGTTATGATTTTATTGTCGTGGATGAAGTACAGGATTTAACCACGGTGCAATTACAAGTAGTGCTGAAATCTTTACGTGATCCGCATAACTTCTTGCTCTGTGGTGATTCCAATCAAATTGTACATCCCAATTTCTTTTCTTGGGCAAAAGTAAAATCTTTATTTTATGAACAACAAGATGCGCAAGTACCCGGTGAACTGATCCGCATTTTAAGCACCAACTATCGCAATTCGCCACAAGTTACAGAAATTGCCAATACAGTATTAAAAATCAAAAACCATCGTTTTGGTTCTGTGGATAAAGAAAGCAATTATCTAGTAGAGAGCAATGCACACAATAGCGGCACCGTGATTTTGCTCAAACAACAAGATAAATTATTGCGCGAACTGGATCAAAAAACCTCACGTTCTACACACTTTGCGGTGATTGTCATGCACCCAGAGCAAAAAGCCCAAGCCAAACAACATTTCAAAACCCCGCTAGTATTTTCTATTCAAGAAGCTAAAGGGTTAGAATATGAAAACGTTATTTTGTATAACTTTGTTTCAGCAGAAGCAGAACGCTTTAAGGAAATTACGCAGGGTGTAGTGGCTGAAGATTTACTGTACAATGAATTACGCTATGCACGGGCGAAAGACAAATCAGACAAATCACTAGAAATTTATAAATTTCATGTCAATGCTTTATATGTCGCGTTGACGCGGGCAGTAAAGAACATTTATTTAATTGAAGACAATCCGCAACAGCGTTTGTTTGAATTGTTAGCTCTCAAAGAATCTGAGACTGGTTTAGATTTAGAGGCTTATCAATCAAACTTAGAAGAATGGCGGCGTGAAGCACATAAACTAGAAATGCAGGGAAAACAAGAACAGGCAGAAGAAATCCGTCATCAAATTCTACAGCTTAAAAAAGTGCCTTGGCAGGTATTGACAGGTGACGCAGTAACACAATTACATCAACGCGCAATCACAGAAAACAACAAAAAAGCCAAATTGCAATTATTTGAATATGCGTTAGTCTATAATCATCGCAGCTACATGAATGCTTTGATTAAAGCAGATTTCAAACCGGCAAAAAACCCGCAAAATGGGATTAAACTATTAAATCAAAAATACTACATGGCATATACGGTCAAGCAAATTAGTGGCATTATGCGCCAGGTGGATCAATATGGAGTTAATTTGCGCAATGAGTTTAACCAAACCCCGTTAATGATCGCCTCTCGTATGGGTAATGAACAAGCCGTTAAGGCTTTAATTGATGCGGGTGCGAATACGGTGTTAATTAACAATGCGGGTTTTAATGCGTTTCAAATTGCTTTAGAACAAGCTTGCAAGGAAAAAGAATTTGCTGAAAAACAACTGGCAGCGATTTATCAGTTGTTAGAACCCGATAACATGACCCTACAAAGCAATCAGCGTTTGTATCAATTAGATAATCGATTAATGGAATTTTTAATGCTGAATGTTATGATGGCGTTGTTTTATATTCAACTAAGCACTAAAGCCCGTTCTGGTGATGCGTTTACTAGCGGTGATTTTGTTGAAGTGCTAGAAACTTTTCCTGAGCATATTGTGCCAGAACGACGTAAAAAACGTGCCTACATTTCCAGTATTTTGTCAAAAAATGAAGTTGAACGTGATGACAAATACAATCGCCGTTTATTTCTACGCATTAAACGTGGGCATTACATTATCAATCCCCAACTCAGCCTGCGCGTAGAAAGCGAATGGCGCAGTATTTATGACGTGTTAGATACTGATATGGCAGCCATTCCCGCCCGCTTCAATAAAAGGTTAAAATAGCGTACCCATTCCCCCCGCCAAGCCTCACTGCCGTTCAGTCACGGCGCGGTTGTTTTCACCCCTTGCCAGCATCGGTGGGCTGTTGTCGTACAGACCGCAACGCGGTCAAGATAGCATTCCCAAGTGGCACTTGGGAACGAGAAAACGAGAAAAGTGGCACTTGGGAACGAGAAGCAGAAAAAACTAAGGATGACAGGTATGGCATATCAAATAAGCCTCATTGGTGCTATTAACAGCCTAGAGATAGCCTTCAGCGCGGACACTGTGCGGGATTTATTACAAGCCCCGCAAACAGAACTCGCGCATGGCGAAACCTTTACCGGTCGCCCGGACACGCGCATTCATGTCAATCAACAGCATATCTTAAAAATCCGCACTGAAATCCGTAATCGCCAATCTGCGCAACGTTGGGCGCAACAAGCACTCGATAAAGAACGCAAATTGGGGGTTTATCATCCGCATAAAACTTGGTTTGTTGCGACTCCAGATGATGCGGAAAAAAACTGTATCATTGGCAATATCTGCCCTTTGTTACGCCCTTTGCACAAAATATTGGCAGCCTTAGATAGCACTCAAGCTGCGCAGGGTTTGGTTTATTTGGAACAACTGTGGGATATGTATTTCGCTGTTGCGGTGCAGCATGAGTTGCGCTTAGACGAGGGCTTATCCAATTTTGGCTTGGACGCACAAGATACGCTGCATTATTTGGATGACGACACCTATAGCTGGGATCGTTTTAACGCCGGTGCGCATGTATTGGGCGTGTATTTGCGCTCTTTAGCTTGGTTAGAGGCTGACCCCTGCCAGCAATTAGGTCTAAATCTACACCGCAGCATTATGCAGTATTTTAAGGAAAAACAATATCTTAACGTATTAGCGGGACAACTGGATAATGTCTTTATCCCGCCTAAATTTGAAGCGCGATTCAAAGCTTTGAATTTAGGTTTGATCGGTGATCGTGCGACACAACGCAGCAATACCAATAGCCGCTATCTGATTTTAATGGCGGATATTCATGCCAATTTACCCGCGCTAGAAGCGGTGTTGGCGTTTATGAAGCGAGAAGGTATCCGCGATGGCTTGGTGCTGGGCGATGTGGTCGGCTATGGTCCGCATCCCACACAATGTATCGAACGCTTACAAGAAGCTGGGTTGACGGTAATCAAAGGCAATCACGACCAGGGGTTAGCCAGCGGTAACTTCAAACAACGCTTTTCGCTATCGGCGCAATGGGTGCTGAATTGGAGTAGCGAGCGGGTTAATGCTGCGCACAAACAATGGCTGGCGGATTTGCCGCCGGTTTTGTATCACGAGCATTGGATGGCGTTACATGGCGCGCCAGTTGACCCGACTTTTTTTAATGCTTACGTTTATCACATGACCTTTGAAAATAATTTGGAAAATCTAGCGCAGCGCAATATTCCTTTGTGTTTTCATGGGCATACGCATATTGCTGGGGTTTATGCGCGGCGCGGCATGGATAAGCATTATGCTGACGAACAGCTTGATTTAACCCATTTTCAATGTGCGTTAGTCTGCCCGGGTTCGGTTGGGCAGCCGCGCAATGGGGTGGCGGGTGCGCAGTTAGCCATTTATGATCAGATGGAGAAAAAATTAACCTTTAAGCGTTTGAGCTATCCCAATGAAGCGCTGATCGAAACGATGCAAAGCGAGGGTTTTCCTGAGCCGCTGATTCAGTTGTTGCGCTAAACGGACTGATAGCTATAGGCGTGCTAATCTCCTGATTAGCACAGCGGCTAAAAGCCGCTTGTGCTGGTCTGGAGACCAGCACTCCCAGAGATGGGAGCGGCTGGAAGCTTAGCCACCCCCAGCAGTGCAGGCGGCGCAATGCGCCTGAGTACGACAGCGACTTTCGAGCAAATGCGGGGCTTTGGGTTTGATTTGATATTCGATCACCGCGCATTCATGCTCACGCAAGTTGGCGGAAAAATAATGCCTGCCATCACCGCGGGCGACAAAAAACAAGCTGTCGCCCTCAGCCGGATTGACCGCAGCGTGTAGCGCGGCGCGTCCCGGCAGCGCGATGGGGGTGGGGGGTAAACCGGTGCGGGTGTAGGTGTTGTACGGCGTGTCGCGTTGCAAGTCCGCTTTGCGGATATTGCCATCAAAAGCCGTTCCTAAGCCGTAAATCACGGTCGGATCCGTTTGTAGCTTCATGCCCTTTTGCAAACGGCGAGTAAACACGCCGGCGATGCTTGTACGTTCTTCCGCTGCGCCGGTTTCTTTTTCGATAATGGAGGCGAGAATTAAGGCTTGTTCCGCCGTTTGCAGTGGAATATCCGCGGCTTTAGCCCGCCAAGCCTGTTGCAGTTCAGTTTGCATCCGTTCATAAGCCCAACGCAAAATGTCCACATCACGGGTGTCTTGTTGAAAAAAATAAGTGTCGGGAAAAAAGCGTCCTTCGGGATGCGTTTCCGGCAGCCCTAAAGCGGACATGAGTTGTTCGGCTTTGATGTTGTTAAGGGTTTGTTTGAGCTTGGGATGCGCTTGCACGGCTTGCAGCATCTGCCGCACGGTCCAGCCTTCAACAATCACCAAAGAATGCTGAATGGCTTTGCCGGCGATAAACAATTCCAATAACTGATTGGCATTGCTGGCGGTGGGAATGGCGTATTCCCCTGCTTTGATTTTAGCGGCTGTGTTTTGCCAACGCGCCTTTGCCAACCAGACAACAGCGGTCGGGTAATCTAACACGCGCTCGGACACCAAGTCTTTTGCCACCTGACGTAAGCTGCTACCGGGTTTTATCTGGTATTGGAAGTTGTCGGGAATAGGCAGCGGGCGTTGCAAGCCTTCAGTCACTAGCCAATAGGCGAGGCTGGCACCGATACCGCCCATCAGCAGTAAACCGAACACTGTGCGTAGTAAAAAAGTCCCTAATAAGCGCAATATCATAATGAGGTATCCTATGCTTGGGTGGCTTTTCAAAATAGACCCAAGTCCCGCCTGTTTCAAGCCTGCCCGTGCCCGCGAGTGGTTTTCGTAAACCTTCTAGGTTTTCGTAAACCTTCTAGGTTTTCAAAACCTAGAAGGTTTTGGCTTTTTCAGGGGACCAACCAAGGAAATTTCATAGTCGCTACAGGTACGCCTTGAAAGGCGGGATGGTAGGCTTGCGGTTTGTGTAGATAATAGCCTTGTACATAGTCTATCTGCATGTCACGCAGCATGTTGAGGGTGGCTTCGTCTTCGACAAATTCGGCAACCGTGCGTTTGCCCATGCTGCGTGCTACATCCACGATGGCTTTGACAAAAATTTGGTTGTCGCGGTCATGGACTAAGCCTTTGATAAACATGCCGTCGATTTTGAGAATATCGACCTTCAAATGTTTTAGATAGGCAAAGGAGGAAAAACCCACGCCAAAGTCGTCTAGGCATATCGGGCAGCCGATGCGTGACAGCACGTCAATAAAATTTTGCGCATCGTGCAAATCAGCCACGGCAGTGGTTTCGGTCAATTCAATCAGCAGGCGGGTAGGATCAACGCCTTTTTTTTCTAATTGTCGGGTGATGTGATAGGGCAGATTGTGATCTCCCATAGAGCTGCCGGAAATGTTAATTGCCAGCGGCGGTATGCGCTTGGAACGTGCTAACAAATCAATACTTTGCTCAATGACGAACCTATCTATGTCAAAAATCAAGCCGGTTTTTTCTGCTAAGGGGATAAACCGATCTGGGGTGATGAGTTGCTGCGGATTGGAGACATCCTGCATCCGAATCAGTACCTCTAGGTGGGCAAGACTGCAATCACTGGCACGGTGGACGCTTTGAAAGAACAGCCGCAGCAAGCCGTTCTCTAGGGCGTGTTCGATGCGCTTGCTCCAAGAGAAATGCTCGACCATTTGCGCTGAGGTGTCTTTGTCATGATTGTAAACGCGCCAAGCGTTTTTGCCGGCTGCTTTGGCTTGATACATGGCTGCGTCGGCGTGTGCCAGCAGGGTTTGGGCATCCTGCGCATGGGTCGGATAAAAAGCAATGCCCAGGCTGGCGGTGAGGCGCAAGGTTTTGTTGTTGAGTTGGAAAGGAGTGTGCGAAATGCTGCTGACAACGCGCTCGGCTAACGCACTGGACTGGGTTTCGTCGCTGTCACGCAGCAACACGGCAAACTCATCGCCGCCGATACGGGCAAAAATGCTGTTGTCTGTCATCAGTTGCTTGATTTCATCGCTACAGCGTATTAACACAGAATCCCCCGCGCCATGTCCGTAAGTGTCGTTGATGTATTTGAATTCGTCCAAATCGAAAAACAGTAGGGCATGAACCCCGCTCGGCGGCGTGGCATCGGCAATCAGGGTGTCCAGTGCTGTTTGTAAATAACGCCGATTATATAGTTCGGTGAGTGCGTCATGTTCGGCTAAATGAATCAGTTGTGCGGCAATTTGACGCTTTTGGGTGACTTCTTCGTAAACCCACAAATAGCCGATAAAGCCTCCCTCAGTGTCCTGCACCGGATAATGATTTTGCGTGATAATGCGCCCGCCTTGCAGTTCTAACTCTATATCGTGCGGGCTTTTTTCGGCTATTGACATGAACAGGGTGCGGCAATGATTGTTGACCAGTAGCCGCTGTCCGACTTCATTCATAACGCTTTGGATGTCTTGTCCGCTTAAGTGTTGCTGTTCTGAAAATTGCCAAATACTTAAAAATGCCCGATTGTAATAACTGATTTTGCGCTCGGTGTCTTCAAACAAAATGCCGCGCTGCATGGCTGATAGCAGCGCGTGCATGTGGGCTTTTTCGCGCTGTACGGCTTGCAAGCTGTGTTGTTTGGCGGCTTGTGCGTGCTGTAATTCCTCTAGGCGTTTTTGCAGCACGGCTTCAGCTTCGGCTTGCTGTTGGGTGTTCGCTTCAAGATCGCGCTGGCGTTGCTCTAAAGCGGCTGCCATGCGGTTAATGCCTTCTTGCAGGCGACTCATTTCATCGCCCTTGTGCTGCGCTGATAGTGCAACACGGCTGCTGAGTTCGCCCTGCGCCACCGCATGAACACAGGCTAAGGTGTTATTAATGCGGCGCAACAGCAAGCGGTTAAAATGCAGATGCAGCAAAATCCAGATGCCGATCACTGCCAGCATAAACAGGCTGATGGTGTAAATGTAATCGCGCCAAGGCAAGCCAACCGCATGGTGTGGCGTGACCACAGCCAACAGCCAGCCGGCTTCTGGCAGGCTGACAAATAGGCAGAGGTATTTTTCGCCCTGCTGACGGTAGCTAAACTCACCCTGTTGCTGTTGCTCTATGTATGCCCAAGCCGACTCTGGCAAGGCATGGGAGACAGGAGTAGGGCGGATTAAGGCGCGTCTGTTTGCGCCGTATCCGCCAATGGGGGCTGGCGCGTGCAAATGCCGCATGAAGAAATGGGTGTCTGCGTTGAGTTGATGTTGAGCTTGGCGTTGTAGGCGTTGTTGTAAATGGTAAAGTGAAGCGGGTTGGTAGGCATCGCCGACTATCCCGCTATAACGCTGGTGATGTACCTGCACACGGGTGTAAAAATTAGCCAGTTGTTGACGTAGGCTTTGCTGTTGGCTATTTTGGACAATCTGCTGTAGCAAAATCATATTGAGAGCGATAATGCCCGCTGTTAGGGTCAATAAAACGAGCAAAGATAAGAAATTGAGTTTGCTTAATAACTTCATGTGCATGGCTATCAGTTGGGGGATTTGAACATTGAACTTTATAGGGAATACGCCATGGGAGAGCTAATCTCCTGATTAGCTCAAACGGCGTAAGCCGTTTCGCGCCGCCGTTTTCGGCGTTCTCAGTTATACTATACCCAGTGGCGACTCATCATGGCTTTACTGCCCTGAAAAGCGCGTTTATGGAAAAAATATGGATTTATATCTCGCCTCTGCGTCACCGCGTCGCCGTCAGCCCGGTAGTGTGCTTCGACATCTTTTCGTCGAAGCGCGCACGATGATGGCACGCTGCCGAGCATTCGCGTTCGCGCCACAAAAAGACCTGGCGCAAACCCTACTACGCAGTCATTATGCCCACATAATGTCTGCCGACTTCACGCTCTAAAGCAACAAAGGCGTTTTTTCATCAGCCAAAACCTTCTAGGTTTTGAAAACCTAGAAGGTTTACTGAACAATGTACAAATCTGGCTTCACCTTAATGGAACTTTTAGTTGTATTGTTTATCCTGAGCCTGCTCAGTGCCTTGGTCATGCCGCGCCTATCCACCCTGTTTGCCCGCGTAGATGCCGCATTTGCACGGGACGAAGTATTAGCCCGAATAAACGCACTGGGTTATCAAGCACAACGGCGCGGGCGCGGCTTTCGCTTGCAGCACTATCCACCCATCCGCTCCCGGTCCGATGACCGGAGCTTCATTGACATACCCGCAGAAACCCCGCAAACAGCCGCGCCAGCGGACGAAATACCCTTGCAACTCCCTGATGGTTGGCGTATCAGCAGCAGCAAACCGATTGATTTCTTTTCCAACGGTGCTTGCAGTGGCGGCGAATTATTATTGAGTTTTCAAAATACCCAATATCGCCTAACCCTGACCGCACCATTTTGCCAAGCACGTATTGAACTATGACCAGAGCCACACAACAAGCCGGTTTCACCCTGCTAGAAGTCATCGTAGCCCTGTTGCTGATAGCAACCACCGGCATGGCGTTACTGAGTTGGATTAATACCCATTTAATCAGCTTGCAGCGCGTACAAGCCGCGCAAGAACGCCAAGACGCGCTGCGCAACGCTTTGGCATGGTTAGACACGATAAATCCCGAAACCCAGCCGCAGGGCGAAGCAGATATAGGTATTTATCAGATGAGTTGGACTTCAAAACCCCTAGAGACAGCCATTCGCGGCATTAACAAATGGGGTAACGAAGGGGTGTACAACCTCAGTTTGTACGAAACAAGGGTAGAAGTGCGGCAGGGTTCAGCACAACTTGCTCAATTTTCGGTGCGTTTGGTGGGTTATGAACAAGTGCAATTTTTTTCAGACATGCCCTTTTAAGACGCAGCGCGGGCAAACCGCGTTTACGCTGCTAGAAATGCTCGTGGTGCTAGTCATCATCAGCATGGTCACGCTGTTATTAATGCAGAGCCTGCAATATGTGCTAGATTTGCGTGTACGTTTTGTCCAGCAACTAGACGACATGCAGCAAGGCGCGTTACGCGCCTATTGGTTTCGTAGCAGCACGTCCGCCTTGTTACCCGACTACAACCCAGTGCCGGGCATTGCGCAAAACCGCCCTTTACAATTATTCAAAGGCACTGAAACGGGCTTTAGCGGCTTAACCCTAGCCGGCTTAGAAGCCCCCGCGGGCGTACCCACCGCTTTTGCTTGGCAGTTAACCTATGAAGAAGGGCAAACTTGGCTTGAATATCACACCGAACAAGGACAGATTTGGCGCATCCTCAGTTGGGCGGGGCGGCACGGACATTTTGCCTATCTAAATGCCCAAGGCGAATGGCGCAACGAATGGATGCAACAACAACCTTTTTCATTTTCCTCGCTTTCGCAAGGCTTTTCGCCAAAAAAACCGCCGCCACAATTACCCGAAGCCATCGCCCTGCACGGCACAAAACGCGCCCAGCCCTTTACATGGGTTGTGCGCATTGCAGGCAACAAAGACGATCCATACGATTATCGCACCCTGTTTGATCCCAACAATCCGCTGTAAGCAAACTCTGGCAAGGCATGGGAGACAGGAGTAGGGCGGATTAAGGCGCGTCTGTTTGCGCCGTATCCGCCAATGGGGGC
>CAZOSP010000068.1:0-16853 GCA_964582525.1 uncultured Thiomargarita sp.
TAAATTATTTTTTTGCCAAAAAGTGTAAACTGCTTTGGTGGGGATATGAAGGATGTCGCAACTCCGATGTAAAACCCATCGTTGATAATGGTGCTAAGATAATCCTCGTGCAGATTTTTATTCGATACCCATTTCATTAAACCGTGCGAAAATGTCAGCAGAATCGCCAATACAATGGCGTTAAATAAGGCGTGCCAAGGCATTATTCTTTGATCCTTATGGTTTTTGACTGTGGCGCGCCTTAAGCAATTTCTGGCGGCATGTAGCACGCATCAAATAGCACCTTAAAGCAAAAAAACGGGGCTTCTTGGAGGCTAAATCATGCTGGTTTTAGTATTTTATCTGGGCGATGTGATGTATATCATTAAACACCATTCTATTCGAGAAATCTCGCCTATGGTGAAGCTCAAGCAAATTCCACAATCGCCACCGTATTTTGCCGGTTTTTTTAATTACCGCGATACCTTAGTGCCGGTCGTTGATTTGCGTCAATTATTGCATAATGAACCGTGCCGTATGCGACTGAGTACGCGCATTATTTTGCTCGATTACAGTCTGCCGGAGCAAACTCAAACCCATACCATTGGCTTGATTGCCGAGCGCGTGACAGAAACTTTACGCAAAGCCCCGGAAGACTTCATAGCCGCCAACCTGTTACTGAATAGCAATCATTATCTGGATCAAGTGATTATGGAAAATAATAATGTTATTCAATGTATTAACTTAGAACGCTTGGCGCAACAATTACACCAAGCTCGCTTACCACACTCGCCCATGCAAACATGAGCAATAATCCCGTTGAAGCTTTTTTACAGCAGCGCATTGGTTTAGACAGTGCCACCATTGGCGTAGAGGTATTGCAGCAAATGTTGCGTGACGGATTGCGGCGTACTGGTTTGCAACTAGAGGAATATGCGGAATTTTTAAGCCATTCCAAAGCAGAACAAGTCGCCTTGATTGAAGCCGTAGTGGTGCTGGAAACTTGGTTTTTTCGCAACAGCGCGAGTTTTGATTTTCTCATCACGCAGTTGCAAACAGCGAAAAAACGTCCGCTGCGCGTCTTAAGCCTGCCCTGTGCCACTGGCGAAGAGGCTTATTCCTTAGCTATCACCTTGTTAAAAAACGGTTTTCAGGCTGATTTGTTACGCATTGATGCGGTTGATGTGAGCAGCCAAGCCCTGCAAGCCGCACAACGTGCTTGTTATCGGGATAACGCTTTTCGTGATGAACATGGCGAACCTATTAAACAGCATTTTTTTCAACGCATTCAACCCAAAAACGCACTGCATAACGAAACGATTTATCAAGTCAAAGCCGAAGTACAAAAGCTTGTTCATTGGCAGCAAGGCAATTTATTGAATGCTCATTTATTTAACGACAGTGCTGTATTTGATGTGATTTTTTGTCGCAATTTGTTGATTTATTTAACGGCTGAAGCACGCGCCACTGCCATGCGCCATTTGCGCCGCTGGCTAAAACCCAGCGGTTTATTGTTCACCGGTCATGCCGAGCGCAATCTCGCCTGTCAAGCGGGTTTTGTCCAAGTGCCACAAGCGGGCGTATTCGCCTGCTGGCATCCGCAAGCCCCGCCGGCGGCGAAAAAACCCGCTGCTCCGCCGAATACGCGGTTTAGCCCGTTGCGTAAGCCCGCCTTGCCGACCGACCCAGCCGCACAAGCTGCTTGCCTAAGTCGCCCGCTGGTTGAGGCTGTTGAAGCTGAGGCGCCGACTTATCAAGCACTAGAAAACGCACAACAATGTGCTGACCAAGGCAAGCTTGAGCAAGCCTTGCAGCATTGTCTGCGTTTTTTACAAGCACAGCCAGACGCGCCGCAAGGACATTTTTTATGCGCTTTAATTCATCAAGCACGCTATGACGACAGGCAAGCCGAGCGGTATTTTCGCCAAGCACTTTATTTGCAACCCGATCACAAGCAGGCTTTGCATCATCTGCACATGCTCTTGCAACGTCAAGGACGTGTTACCCAAGCAAAATCTTTGCAGCAGCGTTTGCAGCGTTTACGCGGACATGCCTCGTGATAAGCGTCTAAAATCCGTTTCTAGTGGCTAGCAGGCAAAAAGATTCTTGCCCCTATTTTTTAGCTGAGTTAGAATATTCGGCTATCTATTTTTTACCCATTTTTAACATTCGAGGTCATTATCTTCTCATGCCAAACGTCCGTGTCAAAGAAAACGAGCCTTTTGAGGTTGCTATTCGTCGTTTCAAACGTGCCTGCGAAAAAGCCGGCATTCTTGCTGAAGTTCACCGCCGTGAATTTTATGAAAAACCCACCTCAGTGCGTAAGCGCAAAGCAGCCGCTGCCGTTAAACGACACATGAAGAAGTTATCCCGCGAAACATCCCGCCGCGAAAGACCCTACTAAACATTTCTCAGTTGAACAATTTTGTACCATCCGTTCCTAGTCAAAATCGCATAGCCCATTGATATTGAAATCTCTATTAGAAATATGAGTGCGCACTAGGCTGCAAAAATACAACCGGCTTTATCAATGCGTTACGATGCGAGTGGGAACGCCTGACTTTGTACCGTATTTCACGGCGTTTATATGCATACTTGTGTTAATACGGTGTAAAAAATCTGTCAAATACTTGAGGTTATGATGGCTGAATCTGCACTCAAACAACACATTATGGCGGATATGAAAACCGCTATGAAAGGCGGCGATAAGCCTCGTTTAGCCGTCATTCGTTTAATCCAAGCAGCCATGAAACAACGCGAAGTGGATGAGCGGATTGAATTAGACGATGCGCAAATTATGGCGATTTTCGACAAAATGCTGAAACAACGCCGCGATTCGATTGAGCAATACGCAAAAGCCCAACGCGATGATCTGGTGCAGCAAGAGCAGTTTGAAATGGACATTATCCAAGCTTACTTGCCCGAACCCTTATCAGACGCGGAGCTTGCTACCCTGCTTGAAGCCGCGATAGCTGAAGCAGGGGCGCAGTCAATGCGTGATATGGGCAAAGTGATGGGTATCCTAAAGCCTAAATTGCAAGGTCGCGCCGATATGGGGCAGGTTAGCAGCCTCATTAAACAAAAACTGGGTTAATTGAGACTGCCCGTTTTTTCTCTAAAAAACCGGCAGTCTTGTCGCTAAAATCGGGGGTTTTTGTGTCAAAACGCATTCCCCGTGCCTTTATTGATGAGTTACTGGCGCGTTCCGATATTGTCGAGTTAATCAATGGCTATGTGAGCCTGCGCAAAGCCGGTAAAAATTTTTCTGCCTGCTGCCCCTTCCATGAAGAAAAAACCCCCTCATTTACCGTCAGCCCTGATAAACAGTTTTATTACTGTTTTGGCTGTGGCGCCAAAGGCAATGCCATTTCCTTTTTAATGGACTATGCGCACCTTGAATTTATCGAAGCTATTCAAGAACTGGCTAACAAACTGGGGATTGAGATTCCCTACGAAGGCAACGACGACACCCAGGCAGCGACAACAGACAACTCGCAACGTCAAGCCCTGTTAGATTTACTCAAGCAAGTCGCACACTTTTATCAACAACAATTGCGTCAACACCCCAACAAGCAGCAAGCCATTGAATACTTAAAGCAACGCGGCTTAAGTGGCGAGATTTGCGCGACTTTTGGCGTGGGTTTCGCGCCACCGGGCTGGGATAATCTGCTGAGTGCTTTTGGGCAAACGGCAAGCCAGCAAAAATTACTGTTTGACGCGGGCTTGTTGATAGAAAAAGAACAAGGCGGTGGTTTTTACGACCGCTTTCGCCAGCGCATCATGTTTCCCATTCATGATCGGCGCGGGCAGGTGATTGCGTTTGGCGGGCGGGTGCTGGATGACAGCAAGCCCAAATACCTCAATTCGCCAGAAACCAGCGTTTTTCACAAGGGGCAGGAATTGTACGGCTTATACGCCGCCCGTAGGCAACGCCCATCGCCGGATAACTTGTTGATTGTTGAAGGCTATATGGATGTGGTGTCATTGGCGCAATTCGGCGTACTCAATGCGGTCGCAACACTAGGCACAGCCACCAGCAGCGAGCATCTCAATCATTTATTCCGCTTAGTTAAACAAGTGGTGTTTTGTTTTGACGGCGACGAAGCTGGGCGCAAAGCCGCTTGGCGCGGCTTAGAAATCGCCATGCCACTATTGCGCGAAGGGCGCGAAGCCCGCTTTATGTTTTTGCCCGACGGCGAAGACCCCGACACCCTGGTGCGTAAAGAAGGCACGGCAGCTTTTCAGCAACGTATTCAGCAAGCCCTGCCCTTAGCCGAATTTTTGTTTCAATATCTGGCGGGAAAACTCAACACGCAGCAGTTAAGCGGACAAATGCAGCTTTTAGAACAAATTCAGCCGCTGCTCAACAAAATGCCTGAAGGACCTGCCAAGCAATTATTACGGGATCGTTTGGGTGCCATTGATACCAAAAATTTAACCCAGCTCGCGCCCAATCATAGCGACCAAACCGCGCAACATAGCCAGCATTTATGGCAGGCGCGGGTGCAAGGCGAACAGCAGCAACGCAAAGCCTTTCGCGGACCGTTCATCAGCATGTCGCTGATGCGCACGGTGGTAGGCTTGCTCATCCAACATCCGCACCTGATTGAATACCTGCCAAAGTTTTCTGCCGATGCTTTGCAGGGCATTGCTGGTGGCGATTTATTAGATGCCCTAACGCACTTTATCCGCCAATATCCGCACAGCAACACTGGCATGATTTTGGAGCATTGGCGCGATAACGAGTATTCAGGCGCGCTACATAAACTCGCCGCTTGGCAGCATCAATTGCCCGCAGAGGGCATTGTCGCAGAATTTTGTGACGCGGTGCGGCGACTGCAAGCGCGAATCCAAGAGCAACGCTCCGAAGTCCTGCTGCAAAAATCTCGCTTGGGTCGCTTGGATTTACAAGAAAAACAAGAACTCAGAGAACTCATGCAGCATAAGGTGCAGGTGAAAGCTTAAATGTGTTGCATCCTGTACAGACCCACAACGCGAGACGGCATTCCCACGCGGCAGAACCAGAGATGATCATCAATTCAGACTAACGGGGTCACCCAGCGTTTGCCTTCGGGCAGCGTTTCATGTTTCCAGAACGGTGCCTGATGTTTGAGTTCTTCAATGAGATAGCGGCAAGCAGCAAAGGCGGGGGCGCGATGCGCCGCCCAAGCGGCGGTGAGGACGATGGTGTCGCCCGCCTGCATGGCACCGACGCGATGCACGATGAGCGTGTCAAGGATGTCCCATTTTTGTTGGGCGGTTGCGCAAATAGTGTGCAAATAACGCTCGGTCATGCCGGGGTAATGTTCTAAAAACAGGGCTTGTACGTTGTCGCCTTGGTTAAAATCGCGCATGGTGCCAGTGAAAGTGGCTAGCGCACCGCAGCGACCCTGCTGTATTTGCAGTTGTTGCTCGGCGTTTTGTAGATAGCTCCAAGGATTAAAGGCGGTTTCAAGGATTTCGATCATGGCTTAAGGGGTAGGTTTTGTAGCAGATTATGTATAAAACGCAGTTTTTCAACAGCCGGCGCGGGTAGCACAAAGGGATACAGATCGGGCTGTCCCATGCTGCGATTAATGCTGTTAATGGCGAAGGTTAAGGGAATGCAGGCGGCAAGCAGCTTGTCAAAGTCGGCTTCTCGATAGGGTTCAAAGTCGATTTGAGTGCTCAACATGTCGGCTTGCTTGAGTTTGGGATTGAGGCTAATGCCAAACGCATGAGCGGTTTCCAAGGTGTCAAGCAGGTGCAGATAATGCGCCCACGTTTCTGCCCAATCTTCCCACGGATGGGAGGCGGCATAAGCACTGATAAAATGCGCTCGCCAAGCGGACGGCGGTCCGCTTTGGTAATAGCCTTTCATGGTTTTTGCGTAATCGGCGCGTTCATCGCCGAACAGGGCGCGAAATTGCTGACAGATGCGGACATCGGGCTGAATCAGTATATCCCAATAATAATGCCCAATTTCGTGGCGGAAGTGTCCGATAAGCGTGCGATAAGGTTCGCCCATTTGTTGTCGCATAGCTTCGCGGTGGGCGGCATCGGCTTCGGCAATATTGATGGTAATTAAGCCGTGCGCGTGACCGGTGAAAACCTTGTCATGTTCCGGATCATCTTTAATTTGTTCAAGAAAATCAAATGCTAATCCTTTTTCGGGATGACTTTCTTTGGTCTCCAATGACAAGCCTAAGCGCAACAAGCCGTAGATGAGGAGATGTTTTGCTTGTTCAAGTTGTTGCCAAGCAAAGAGGTTATTGGGTGTCTCTAAATTGGGGATGGTTTCATTCAGTGCGCACGCCCGGCAATGCTCGGCATCACTGTCAGCCGGCACTAGCCAATTGCAAGCATTATGCGCGTGGTTTTCACAGTAGCGGTAGCGTAAGTCGGGCTGCGACACAGAGAACCAAACTTCGCCGTCGGCTGCGTCGGCTTGGATGGCGATCAATTCATTGTCTTCGCTGACATAACCCAGTGCCGAGCCGCAATGCTCGCAGAGGGTGTTTTCAAAAAAAATCGGTTGCGCGCACTGATCACATTGAAAGATTTTCATTGCTGTTTCCTTTAAGGACAGGTGTCAATAGCCTGTTGTGAAGTCGCCCAGCCGGGTTCTTTTTCTTCTAAGAACTGCTGCATGTCGGGTGTATTAGCGGTTAAGCGATTATTGAATAATGTTAAGTTGCTGGTGTTGCGTTTGAGATTACTGGTCAGCAACCAGTCTGGCACAACTCCGCAGAGTTGATTATTGGCAAGATTGAGGATTTTTAAGCGTTTCAGATTGCTTAAATCAGGAATGCTGCCGCTGAATTGATTGTCATTCATTTGTAGCCACTCAATATCATTCAGTTGATTAAGGCTGGCGGGTAATTGACCGCTGAGTTGGTTATTGAATACTACCAATTGTTCTAGCCAACGTAAGTTGCTTAAATCGGGTAATTCTCCACTGAATTGGTTATCGCTTAAATACAATTTACGCATTTGTTGCAAGCTGCCAAGCTCGGTTAAAGTGCCGCTGAGGTTGTTTTTATGCAGCAGCAGTTCACGCAAAGCACGTAAACCGCTTAAACCTTGCAGTGCTCCACTGAGGCGATTATTGCTTAAATTTAACAGACGCAACTGCTCCAGTTTGCTCAGGTCTGGGATGCTACCAGTGATTTGATTGCTGCTGACATCCAGTTCTTTGAGTTGGGTTAAACGGCTAAAATCGGGCAATTCACCGACAAAGCTGTTTTTATGTGCTTCAAAGACTTCTAGCTTGTTGAGCGAGCTAATGTCAGGCAATGCGCCTAAGAAACTATTGCGTGATAAATCTACCACTTTCAATGCAGTGAGCGCACTTAAATCAGGTACTTCGCCACTCAATTTATTTTTTTCTATATCTAACACCTGTAATTGTGTTAAAGCGGATAAATTCGGCAAGCGACCGCGCAGATTTTTACGAATCAGTTTGAGTTCAACCACCCGTTCTGCGGCGCAAGTGACTCCAGACCATGAGCAAGGCGCTTTGTTTTGTAGCCAACCGCTGGTTTGTTCCCAATATCTACCCTGTGTGTCGGTATAAAACTGCACTAACACCTCGCATTCTGCTACAGCTAAGCCTGTCACCCCTTGACAAAATTCGACATCACTGGCTTTGTCAGCCGCCGCCTGTGAAGCTTCCGCAGTGCTTGTTTCCGGCTGCATAGACAGTTCTTTTAAGACCGCTTGATTTAAGCTTTCATCCCAAACAAATACAGCCGTTTCTCGATAAGCGGTATGAATAGGCAAACCATTTTTATACTCGCCATTGAGTGTCACCGATGAAATGACGGTGGCACTGTTGGTTTCCATATCAATATCAATGAGCGGCTCTTGGTGACTCATTTGATAACTAGAGACGCGCTGTAATTGCTGTTGCAAATCTCTCACATAGTCGGCTCTCGATAAAATCTTAGTTTGCGCCTCATCTTCTCCGTTCGCCCGGTTAATCGATAATTGCGCGGCTAGATAAAGTTGATAGGTTTGCACATCTTGACGACTTAAAGCCGCATCCATAGCCCCTAAAGTGTCGAGCAAATGATTGATATTCATGCCTTGTCGAGAACTCGTTTGGGCGGCAACTTGGCGTGCAACAGGGGCGGGCGCGGTGGGCGGTGGTGGCGCGGTAGGTAGTGTTGAAGACGACAGCGGAGGGCGTGTCGGCGGCGGATCGTTGCGCGGCGGCGGGGGTGCGAGCAGCGAGTTGGGAAATGGCTCTTTACTGCAACCGGTGTTATCGAAAGTAATGCTCAAATGCCCGATACGCTGGCGGCGTTGAATCTCTGCCGGACTTAACGGTGCGTCGTGTGGAAAGGTCAAATCATAAGGCGGATAAACCGAAGAATATTCCTCGCCGCCGTGCGTTGTGATGTAGTAACACACAGCGAAACCGTCTGCCGCATAAAAAAAACACCCGCATAATGCCAATAGCATTTTCCATCGAACAGCACTGTTCTGCATGATTCCCTCCTCTATTTTAGGGACAAGCGCAGCAGCAAACCGGCAACGAAAATCCCCACGCCAATCCATAGCAAGCCCGGCTCATAGGCTGTTTTACCCAACAAATGTGCTGCACTATTGACCCAAGCGCAAGCCCCATCAGAGGCATATAAACAAGACAAAGCATCGCTCAGTGGTTTATTTACCTCGCGCATCAAGCCTTGATAAAAATACGCCCACCAAGCCACTGCTACGATTATCAATAATAAGCCAAAACCCAACAACAGATTGGCAAGCCTTTTCATATTCATGCGTTTCAACTCTCTTTGTAATTCGGATCATAAGCGGGAAACTCGCTGAAAATATCGAGTATGTGCTTAGAACGCCACAAAAACAACAACAGCATACAATCCAGATAAGTAAACACTAACAAAAATTCATCAAATTTTTTCAGCCCCAAAGCCGCGTATAAAAACACGCCAACGACATTTACGATCAAGGCAAATAACAACAAAGTCCGTCCATGCTGCCAAATTTTACGCGCCTTTTCAGTGCCTTTAGGGGTACGCTGAAATAAAGCAAAGCCCACCAGCAAGACCGGAATAACCATCAGCAACAGCACCCAATCAAACTGTTGTTTAGCAAAATTTTCCAAAAATCCGGCATCTTTCATCATCGGCACATAGGGCAGCACGTACAACACTGGATAACGTAACATATACAGCAATATTAAAGGCAGATAAGTGGGTATTTTCAACACATCATGCTGGTTATAATCATCGGGCGTATAAATTTTATCAGTGATAGCCATCATTGTTCTCAGATTAGGATGTTATTCATGCAAATAGAGTATATCAAAGCAGTCGTGCGTCCGCGCAACGCTTGGGAAGCCATTGATTTAGGCTTCACTCTCGTACAGGCTTGGTGGTTAGATTTATTTAAAGTCTGGCTGGCGTGTCTGCTACCGCTGGCTTTGTTGATTTATGCTTTGTTTTGGCAAGCCTCTTGGCTCGCTGCCCTACTGCTTTGGTTAAGTAAACCGCTACTGGATGCCTGCATTTTACATTTTCTCAGCCACGCCCTGTTTGGGCAAAAACCCAGTATATGGAACACTTACCATGCCTTTTTTAAGCTCATTGTAAAGAAAAATTTACTCTGGGGGGCGATAGGTTTACGTTTTTCTTTCTCACGCGCCTTCATGCTACCTGTTTGGCAACTAGAAAATGTACACGGCAAGGCGCGTTCCCAACGTCTTAACATTTTGCTTAAAAATCAACCGGAAACTGGGCAGTGGCTGAGTTTTACCTGTTACCATTTTGAATGGGGGTTGTACCTCTCTTTATTTGTGCTGTTGATGTTTTTTTTACCCGAAAACTTTGCCCACGGCAGCGAATTGGGTTTTGCCCTGCTGCATCACGAGGATGTCGCAGCTTGGGCAATTTGGACCATCGCTGCGTTTAATATCATTTCTATCGCCATTATTGAACCTTTTTTTGTTGCCAGCGGCTTTGCCTTATACCTTAACCGCCGCATCCATCTCGAAGGCTGGGATATTGAACTCAACTTCCGCCAAATGGCAGCGCGTTTGCGTCAACTAAAAACGCCATAAACAGCGTTCCCAAGCAACGACCGGAAAACAGGCAACGCTTGCCACTTGCCACTTGCCACTTGCATCGGTATTCTAATTCAAAAAGTGTCAGGCTTCAAAAACCGATACTTAATAGTGTTTTGACTATAACCAGCTTAAAACGCCTGTTAAAATAAACCATCATTTTCTGCCTATCATGTCCCAACAACCTAAATATCGCATTAACGCTCAAGGTCAGGTGGAAGTGCGTAAGCCCCTCTCACTGTGGCATATTCTTTTACTTATCTTAATATTAAGCAGCTTAAGCGGCATCGCTGCTTATTGGTGGCAGCAGCAAGAGCTAGTCCCGCAAACGCCTCATGCAAGTGTGCCAGTCCCTGAATTGGATTGGGAAGACCTCATGCTGCTGGATTACGATAAGGGCGAAGCCCCGCCTGAGCTGACACAGAAACTGGCGCGGCGCAGCAAAATTTCCGGTTTTATTGTGCCGTTAGATGCACGGGATAATAAACTGACCGAGTTTTTGCTCGTGCCAGTCTATGGCATGTGCATTCATGTACCGCCGCCGCCGCCCAATATGATGGTGCATGTCAAATCAGAAGAGGGTTTTGACAGCGGTTATTGGATGGCGGATGGCGTGTGGCTAGAGGGTGAGTTGCAGATTCAAAAAGTCGAAAGCGATTATGGCGCGGCGGGTTTTGTCATGCAGTCGGCACAAATATATCCGGTCGAATTTGAGCAAGAACAAACGCAGGATACGCAAACGGCTTGGAATACCGTCAGCCCGCGTAAAAATCTGGCTTATGGTACGCATCCGCGTCAAGTGCTTGATTTATGGCATTATCCCGACAGCCCACAGGCTACTGCGGTGGTCGTGTTTATTCATGGCGGCGCCTTTAATGCGGGCGATAAAAGTAGCATCAATCCGAAATTGCGTGATTTGTTTTTAGAGGCAGGCATGGCGGTGGCGAGCATTAATTATCGCCGTAGCAGCGAGGCGATTTATCCCGCGCCGATGCAAGATGCCGCCCGTGCTGTGCAGTTTTTACGTCATCAGGCAACAGCGTTTAATCTAGATAAAAACCGTTTTGCCGCTTATGGCATGGCTTCGGGGGCAGGCATGGCATTATGGTTGGGCTTGCACGATGATGTGCGGGATGTCGATAATGTTGATAGCGTATTGCAAGAATCTTCGCGTTTGCAAGCGGTGGCGGGATTTTCCGCGCCCAGCAGTTTTGACCCGCGGGTTCATCAAGAATTGTTTAACACGGACGCGGTAGATTCGTCCTTACTGGGATTATTTGGCATTCCTAACATTGCCGCCATTCATCGCCCAGAGTATTTTGCCCTGTACGAGGATGCCTCGCCTGCCGCGCATGTGTCGCCCGACGATCCGGATATTTGGCTATTTTATGCTAATCAACAAAAACTACCGCCTAACCCGGATGCGCAAATCTATATTAACCACATTGGTTTTGGTGAATATTTGAAATATCAGATGCAGCAAATAGGGCGCGGGGATAGCGTGCAGATCAGCGACGGTCGAGATTATAACAATGAGCAAGATTTAAATGAAAATCTGCTGGTTTTCTTCTTACAAAACTTCAGTAATCGAAGTTCTGAACCTTTGTTATAACAGAGTGTGGGTCCCCGGACCAGCACCAGCGGTTTTTAGCCGCCGCGCTAATCAGGAGATTAGCTCTCCCAATGTCTAAACTAAAACTGACCCCGGTGCGACAAGGTGTACTCGACATTATTCGTGCTGCCCAGGCACCGCTTGCGGCTTACACGATTTTGGAGCAATTACAACAAGGTGCGAAAGCTCCGCAAACCGTGTATCGCGCCTTAGATTATCTGATTGAACACGGTCTGGTGCATAAACTGGAGTCGCTGAATGCTTATGTTGCCTGCCAGCAGGAAGCCACAGAATGCCGTCATGCGGCGGCTTTTGTGATTTGTCGTGATTGCCAGCGCACCCATGAAATCAAAGACTTATCCATATTACAAAGCATTTTGGACAGCTATGGACGCAGTGCTGGTTTTAGCGATTTACACGCCATACTAGAAATTCGTGGCTTATGTGATGCGTGCCGCCAGGTCGATTAATCGGGCGCGGATCACTGGGGGGCGCATACACAAAACGGCTAACGCAGCCGTCAGCCGCTCGCAGTCAATAGGCGGGATTTACACACGCGCCTGCCAGGCTCGCAAAGCGCGAAACACATTGCGCAACTTGTCCAACAAAGGCACAAACACGCCACTACTGACACTCAAGCACATATCAAATTGCCCAATGGGATGGCTGTCTATGCCGGTTTTGCCTGCCATACCATACTTAAATTGTGCCGTACCGGGGACCTTAACAGGGTTAATGCCGCCCAAATCATACCAGAGATAGCCCTGTTCTTTGAGCCATTCCATCATTTTCCAGTGCAACCAATAGGAGCTACGGCTTTTTAAGCCTTCGTCGCTGGTCGCGCCCAACACATAAATACCCACATGACCACCAATCGCACAAATAATGGCTGCCTGCGGCTCGCCGTTCAGTTCGGCGGCTAAAATTTTCATTTTAAGGGCTTCCGGTAAAGCCCGCTGAATATCGCGGTATTCGTGCACATCGACATAATCAACAAACCCTTTGCGCTGGTGCATTTGCGCGTACATGTTGACAAATACATCATACAATTCGTCGGGCGTGGCTTTAATCAGTTGCAAGTTACTTTTTTCTGCGCGTTTCAAATAGTTACGCCAACGCGACTGCATTCCCGCACGGATGTCTTTGAGTGAATAACGTAAATCCATGTTAATGGTGCGCCCAACTTCAGCAAAATACGTTTGCTGAAAACCTTCTTGCTGCAAAATATCCACAAACAACTGCGCGTTTATATCCAAAATATTCGGAATAACGCGCAAATACAGCTTACGCCGCACGGCGTATTCTTCACGCATCGCCCGCAACAAATAACGAAATTCATGCGGACTAGAATATTCACCACGCCGCCGCCAAATACCGCCCCAACGCACATAAGCAATGCCGCCCGGCACAATAGGCAGTTTTATAATCCGCACCTGTGCCGCTGCGACCACTTTATTATCGCGTCTTAATAGCAAATGGCTTAAATTTTCCCGCCCCCAACGCACCACGCCATACGCCCAAGTTTGATAAAAACTCGCATCTTCAAACTGCTGCAAAATATCGTACCACTCATTTTCGCTCACCTGATCAACATCAACTTGATAGCCCGCAGGCAGCCCAGGAGGGGATAGGGTATCCATGTAAAATACTCTTTAGTTGGATCGAAATAGCTTTTTTAGGCGATGTTTGAACGCTATCGCCTGCGGCAGCCATTGATACGCACCATGAACTTTCAAATAAAACTCAATAGACCAATCACCCGGCGAAGCTGTGGTACGTCCCCGCAAAAAATCGCTCTCATTAGCCACTGGATCAGCCGCAAACACACGCTGATAACCCGCTTGCGCAGCATGTTCTAGCACCTGCGCATTGTAACGCCCATAAGGAAAAGCCAACAGCCTAATCGGACGCGCCAATAACTGCTCCAAATCAGCTTTAGACGCACTTAATTCGTGCCACAATTCATCGGCGGGCAAGTGGCTCAGGTCGGCATGGTGCGCAGAATGCGAGCCGATCAAAATATGCGCGGGCGACAACTGTTGTAATTGCGCGGCAGTCATAATCGGTTCATTGGCATTGGTGCTATTTGTACCTTGTAACCAAGGCGGCGTTGTCCCTAGACAAGCACTGGGAATAAACAAAGTCGTTGGAATATGCTGTGCCTGCAACGCTGGCAAAGCATTTTCCAGCAAGTTTGCCAAACCATCATCAAAACTGACGGCTACCTGTGGCTTTTGGCTTTGCTGTAAAGGTGCGTCTAAAAACACCGTGTGCGTATGGCGTTTAAGCTGCGCAAGCTGGTGTAAAAAGCGCGTTTTTTGTGCCGCGGTGACTTCGTGATAACACAAGCCGATAATATGCCGATACGGAACACCCGCAGCACGGCGCAAGCGCAAGCCTAAAAAATACACACTGGCAATAGAGAGTTTCAATAAACGATTTAACATAAAGGCATCAACCCTCGTTCCCAAGTGCCACTTGGGAATGCGATCTTGACCGCGTTGCGGTCTGTACTAACAGCCCGCGACGCGGGCAAGGCGGGATTACCATACAAACGCGATGCGCTCTGGTAGCAGAAAAAAAGGGGAGGGGCGATGAAAAACAATGTCAGGCACAGCCGACAATAGCAAAGGAAAAAATGAAACAATATCAACAAATTGAACGTGATTTCTGGCTGGAGGCACGGTCTCCATTGTTGGGTAGGAATGCGCCAGCACTGACAAGTGAAGCTTTTGAGCCATTGAATAGCATGGTCAGAAGCTCGTCACTGATTAAAATGGTTAATTTACAAATACGCCCATGCCTGAATAGTTGCAAAGATCAAGCTCTGATTGAAATATTGACGCAGGGAGAAACGTCAGAAAAACCGGCTTGAATTGCTTTTTGAACTAAAAAACACCCTAAGCGTTCACATCCCCAATTAAAAACCTTGCAGGTTTTCAAAACCTGCAAGGTTAGCGGGTATATCTGAACGGTTACAAAACACCGATTAACGTTTACTGAACTGAGTCCCTTTACGGGCTTTGTGTAGCCCCACTTTTTTGCGCTCCACTTCACGCGCATCACGAGTCACAAAACCTGCTTTGCGCAAAGGTGAACGCAAGTTTCCATCATAAGCAATCAAAGCGCGAGTCAAACCGTGACGAATCGCCCCTGCCTGCCCTGTACCGCCACCGCCTTCCACCGTGACGTGAATATCAAATTTATCGTGTAGCTCTGTCACATCCAGCGGCTGTCTGACCACCATGCGCGCTGTTTCACGTCCAAAATACTGATCCAATGGGCGACCATTGACCATGATATTGCCTTCACCCGTGCGCAAAAACACACGCGCACTTGAGCTTTTACGACGACCGGTACCGTAATACTGTTGCATAATTAAACTTCCAAAGCGATAGGTTGCTGGGCAACGTGTCTATGTTCCGTGCCAGCATAGACTTTCAATTTCTTAAACATTGCCCGTCCTAAAGGACCTTTAGGCAACATGCCTTTAACAGCTTTTTCAATAATTTGCTGCGGGGCTTTCTGCATTAATTTATCAAAATTAATGCTTTTTAAGCCGCCCGGATAGCCCGTGTGACTGTAATACATTTTATCTTGTTGTTTGTTACCCGTAACACGCACTTTCTCGGCATTAATCACAACAATATAATCACCCGTATCAATATGCGGGGTGTATTCAGGTTTATGCTTACCACGTAAACGTCGGGCGATTTCAGTGGCTAAACGACCCAAGACTAGACCTTCAGCGTCAATCACATACCAATCACGCTTTACGTCTTGAGGTTTTGCGCTAAATGTTTTCATTAGCGATGGCTCCAAAAATATTCAGTGAGTGACTGATGTTAGGCTGTTAGCCGTTTTAGCACAGGCTTTAGCCGTTTGCTTCGTCAGTACAGCTAAATGCTAGACGTGCGGCTTTACCTAACAGCAGATCGATTAAAGGCGGGGATTTTATGGAGTTAGGACATGAATGTCAAGATTTTATTAGTCAGGTAGGGCGGATTAAGGCGCATCTTTCCGCGCCGTATCCGCCGGATGTTAAGACGTGGCGGATACTACGCTTAGTGGCGGATACGCTCCGCTTAATCCGCCCTACCTGACTATTCGCCCCCCATCACCTCCGCCACCAACGCCAACCAATCTTGCTGCATTCCATGCGCCCAATTGGTCAATTGGGTTTGATTGGCGGGCGACAGCGCACAAAACTTAAACTGTTCCTCCTGAAAGATTTTAAGCAATTCTGTGCATTGATATACAGACAATGTTTGAAACTGCTGCACAACCGCCTTTTTCTCTTCTTTTTGCAGTGAAATAGAACTGGCTAAACCCTGTTCAAGGCTTTGCACAATATCCTCCGGCAAATCATCACGCGCCGCGAGTAAACGCTGCGTGGCGGGTTGATGCCAGCGTATGCCCCAATGATGTTGGTCATAGGTCAGTGCGCCTAACTGCTCTTGTGCCAGCGTTTCTGGTGTCGCGGTGTTTTGTAGCCAAGCAAAATCTATCAGGTGATAAAGCCGTGAAGTCTGTTTTGCCCAGCACGCAGTGGCGATAATACAGCCGATAGTCGGGCGGGTCTGTGCGGCGGCGGATTGCTGTTGGGTTAAAACCGCAGTGATTGCGTCAGATTGTGGAAAGCTGCGCAACAATTCAGCGCGTTGTGGTGTGCTGAGTATTTGCCAAAGCGATTGAAAAATATCCCATTCTTGGATAGACCAAAGCCCTTGTCCCAAGATAAGCCCCTCGGTTTGCCCAGTATGTTGCTTTAAGGCAAGAATTTTTTCCAGCGTAGCGGATAAATCCTGTTGCGCTTGTGGCGTGTCAGCTTCGCGCTGCAAGGCTTCACAGATTTCTGAAGACTTTTCAAACCAGCCTTGCGCCTGTGCCAACTGGTTTTGCGCTTGGGCTAAAGCGCCTAAACGGTGATAGGAAATACTCAAGTCCCGCCGATTTTGTGGCGTGTCGGCTTCGCGCTGCAAGGCTTCACAGATGGCTAAAGCCTTTTCAAACCAGCTTTGCGCGTCTGCCAACTGGTTTTGCGCTTGGGCTAAAGCGCCTAAACGGTTATAAGAAATACTTAAGTCCCGCCGATTTTGTGGCGTGTCGGCTTCGCGCCGCAGGGCTTCACGGATGGCTAAAGTCTTTTCAAACCAGCTTTGCGCGTCTGCCAACTGGTTTTGCGCTTGGGCTAAAGCG
>CAZOSP010000068.1:16953-17188 GCA_964582525.1 uncultured Thiomargarita sp.
CCTAAACGGCTATAGGAAACACTCAACGCCCGCCGATTTTGTGGCGTGTCGGCTTCGCGCTGCAAGGCTTCACTGATGGCTAAATCCTTTTCAAACCAGCCTTGCGCGTCTGCCAACTGGTTTTGCGCCTGGGCTAAATCGCCTAAACGGTTATAGGAAATACTCAACTCCCGCCGATTCTGTGGCGTGTCGGCTTCGCGCTGCAAGGCTTCACTGATGGCTAAATCCTTTTCAA
>CAZOSP010000068.1:17288-21661 GCA_964582525.1 uncultured Thiomargarita sp.
ACCAGCCTTGCGCGTCTGCCAACTGGTTTTGCGCCTGGGCTAAAGCGCCTAAACGGTTATAAGAAATACTCAACTCCCGCCGGTTCTGTGGCGTGTCGGCTTCGCGCTGCAAGGCTTCACAGATTTCTAAAACCTTTTCAAACCAGCCTTGCGCGTCTGCCAACTGGTTTTGCGCCTCGGCTATATCGCCTAAGGTGGTTGCCACTTCAGCTTGGGTTTGCGCCTCATGGCTGTCGGCAAAAAGGGCTTGTAATTGGGGCGTTAAGGCAAAGGCTCTTAAGTGTTCGCCTGTTCCAGATAAAAACACAAATCCCAAATTCGCCAATAAAGCGCCATACTTGGGATGCGATGCGCCGATGCGTCCTAACAACCCCTCCACCACGCTGACCTGTATTTCGGGCGATAAACTTTGATAATGCGCATAATCTCGCTCATCCACCCACGCCAGCCACTGCGCCACTTCTGCCTCGCTGGCTGACGGCGGCAGCGGCACGGCACCCAGCGGTAATAAGGCGCGGCGAATCAGCGGCAGCCATTCATCACGCCCATACTGCGCCACAAACCACGCGCCCAACACTTCATGGCGTAATTGCCATTGTTCGGAAAACACCCGCGTATAACCCAAAAAGCCGCTCAAGCGAAATAAGCCGTCTTCCAGCGTTTGCTGCGACACGCTCGGCAATGCAGCAAAAAACGCCAAGCCGCGCAAGGCATCTACGCCCTGCATGAGCTGTGGCGCGGTCAAGGCCTTGCCCACCACCGTCAAACACCACAGCAAGGCATTCAATAATTCAGCGGGGCGAAAATCGGCTTGGGCTTGCACCCAGCGCAAGCGCAAAAATTCCGGCAAGGCAGTTGCCCGCTGTGCCTCAAACACTGCCAATCCGCGCTGCGCAAAGTCGGCTGGATTTGCCGCCCACACGGAGCGCAAACGCTGCGTCCAATCGGTCAAATAAATCGGCACGCCGCGCCCCTGTTCACACAAGGCGGCGAACAAGGCGGGCGGCAAATCCGTCGGCAAGGGCGTGGGCTGATCCGCCACGTCCAATCCCCACGCCTGTTGCACCACGGCTTGCGCTTCGGCTTGCTCCATCTGCGCCAATGGGGTCTGTTGCCACTGCTGTACGCCGTAACGGGTCAAGGAATCCACCGCCCGCCGTTGTTCTTGGCTGCTGGCTAACACAAATAACTGCGGCGGCAGGGGATCGGGTAATGCCGACAATAAACCGCCGGGGTCTATGGCTTGATTCACGCCGTCTAATACAATAAAAAACCGCTGATGGGGCGCGTTGTGTAAACAATCGCGCACGGCATCTTGAATCTCGGTTAAGCTCAATAACAGCAACGGCGGCGATACGCCCAATAAACGGTGCAAACCCGCTAAACAGTGCATTCCCACCCGTTGCGCGGTTAACTCATCGGTTTGTTCCAGGGCGGTGGCGGTGACGCGCCCATCATCCAAACTGACAAAAATCGCCGCGTTTTGCTGGGCTAAAAACCATTGCGCCAATAACACCGTTTTGCCACTGCCCGATTCGCCTAATAACAATAAGCGTTGGCCGGGGCTGGCGAGTAACAAATCGTGTAAGCGTTCAATTTCCGCCGCCCGTGTCACGGTATGCGCGGCGAATTGTTGCGCAAAGCGGTCATGGGCTAAATCAAACACCCGTGTTGGCGCGAGTGGCGCGGCTTCGCCTTCGGGTAAGGAAAAGGGAAAGTGTTCGCATAACGTTTGGATAATGTTTTCGATGCAATCATGTACGGTGGGAATCGCCTGTAATGAGGCAGGTTCAAGGTCGCCGGTCGCCGTCAGCGGCAATACGCCTTGATAAGTGCGCTGTGAGACGCTGGCAACCCGTTGTTGCCGCCAGCGCACACTGTCTAACCAACCCGGTAACAATTCGCGTCGCGCATATAAGGATTGCGCTTGATACAAAAAGCCCAACGGCATTAAATACACAAACTGTTGATAAGGCTGGTCTTCTTGATACAGCAACAACGCCCCTTCCCAGTGCCAAGCGACGGATTGACGCGGTGCTGGCGGCGCAAGCAGCACATTTTTGTTGACGGCATCTGGTGTCCACAGCGCCCGCATGTCTTCAAAATTGGCTTTGTTGGTCGAACATAAAAAGCTGATGCCTTCCCAAAAACAATGAATCCCCACTTGATTGTCAGTTTCGCTCAACATCGCCAACTGCAAGCTGCGGTAAGGCAAAAACTGATGCAGCAGCATGTTGAGCAACACCAAAACACCATCACTTAACGCGGCGTGGGTTTGAGCATTTAATTGCTCAGAATGCCCATAAAACCGATTGCGTATTTGGGTTAGGGTTTTTAAGAATAAATACGCGGTATTGTCTTTGCTTGGAGATGCCGTCCACTCGGTCGGATTGAGTTTTTGGGTTTTGGGGTTTTTATTCGGTTGCGACTTGAGGCGCAATTGTTCGGGCTGTAAAATCGCCACCAGTGCCGCAAAGGGCAAACGGTCTTGTACCGCCTGCGCGGCTTTGCTCAACACCGCCGCCCGCTCCAACCAAGCCGCGCCACCGCCGCATTGCGCATCTTGCAGTGCCGCAAAAATGGTGCTGACACCCGCCGTGATGTCATCGGGCGGCGCGTTCAATTCCGCTTCACGCAACGACCAATAAAACTGACTGGCTAAGGTCACAAAATGCACATGCAGCAAGGCTTCGCCGACATTGATTAAGTCATTGACTTGTAGTTCTTGTTTGTTACGCAACAGGCTTAACGCCGATTGCACCGGAAATAACCAGCCTTCGCGCAATTTTTTAACCGGCGGAAATTGAATGCCCAAATCCGGCAATACCTGCAACAAAAATTGCCATTTTGCCAATTCATCCAAATGACCGCTAAATTGCACCGCGTTATCCACCACCAGCAAACGCGCCACCTGCGCAAAGCGGCTTAAATAATCGGTTGGTGGTAATTCGCAGTGCTGCGCAAACCAAGCGGCAATGCCTTCACGCAACTGCTGTTGCGCGGCATCGCTGTTAATTTGTTGCAAATTCAAGCGGTATTGCGTGCGTAAAAAGGCGGGAAGGTCTTGCATGATGATTCTCTATAGCAGCCCACATAGGGCGGATAAGGCGCGGGTTTTTGCGCCGTCATCCGCCGCCTGATAAAAATGGCGCATGACTATCGCTTATGCGCCCTACGATGCTACCTGGCTTATGGCAGGATGTACAAGCCATGCACGACACCGCCTTCGGAATCGAAACAGTGTTTGATAATGTCATAAAAACTGCTGTCATTGTGTTCGTAGAATCGGAAAAGCGCGTAGGCAATCAAGTCTGCCAGTTGAATCAGGCGCGACGCACGAGAATCAAGAAATACTGGAACCTCGGCATAATTATTGGTTTTGCCCCATGTGTGCCCAGTGTATTTGAACTCTCGCGCCCGCGTTTGGATACGCTGCTCGGTCGAGGACTTATCAAACAGCATAATGCCTCGTTGCGTATCGCCATATTTATTGTGTAACCTTTTGAGAAACAAATCAAATCGGCTCGACAGTTGCTCAAAAGCATGTATCACGGGGTCATCTCCAACCAAGCTGCTTTTCTTCACAACCGCGCCGAATAGTCTGACCCCTCCTTTGGGATAATTATCGGCTACGCCAATTCTCAAAGCATCTTTTATTGCTTGCAACCTGTCAGGTAGTGCATGGATTTTCCAACCGTCCCTGCCGGACCGCATTGGTGAACCATGCAACTCGATAGAGTAGGGATTGGCGGGGGAGAACTTTTCGGCAATTTTATTGAGGTCTTGCTCGACCCAGTGTGTCTTCCGCTCAAACACCGCCACGCCCGCCAGAACAAAATAGGACTGGGTTGGGTCTGCAACGGAACCAGACTCATCAACATGGAATAGATGCATACCCATCCTCAAAAAGGAAAAAAAGCCGCATAAGCGGCCTCTTTGAAACAGGTAAGCCAGGAGGGAATCAAATCCCAACGCACCGCATTAATGGTCAGCACTCCCGACTCAGCATCAGTTATACACGGAATGCGCGTGAGTAGCAAGCACGGTAGCTTGGGCTGAGCGTCTTTTTGCGAAGCGCATCGTTTACCGCGATTGATGCGCTCCGTACCTCAGCGCATCCTACCTTGCTCGAGGTCGAGTAGGCCGAGGGAACTTCCCCCTCAGCCTCTCACAGAACCGGACGTGAGACTCTCGTATCGATCGGCTCTTCATGTCCCTTGCAAAGTACCCAGTTTGCGTAAACTAACAGTTCCTCTCATTTCTGATTGACTCAGCTTATTTTGGACATGTTAGCCCCTTCGCTCTGCCGCCACGTCTATAACCCGCTCACATCGTGACTTATCCCTGACTAGCCCTAGATAATCAGGTTTTGA
>CAZOSP010000069.1:0-21485 GCA_964582525.1 uncultured Thiomargarita sp.
AGGCGGCGTGAAACGGCTGCGCCGTTTGGGCTAATCTGGAGATTAGCCCTCCCACCGCTGGCTGATATTTTTACTGTCTGAGATCATTTTATTTCATGTCTAAACACTTAAAATCTCCTCGTTTGTTAGCGGTTCTGGCATTACAAGAAGTCCTGCAAGGCGGGCGCTCATTGTCTGATTGCCTGCCGCCCTTGCTGGCTGAACTGTCTGATAGCCGCGATAAAGCCTTAGTGCAGGCGTTGGCTTATGGCTGTTTGCGGGTGCTGCCGCAGTTACAAGCGCTGCTTGAACTGTTGCTAAACACCCCGCTCAAAGCTAAAGATCAGGATGTACAGTGCTTGTTATATGTGGGCTTGTATCAGCAATTGGAGATGCGTATTCCCAACCACGCGGCGATTGGCGCGACAGTGGAAGTCTGCCGCGAATTGCAAAAAGACTGGGCAACGCGCTTATGCAACGGCGTATTGCGCCATTTTCAACGCCAGCGCGAGAATTTGTTGGCACAGGTGCAACAACAAGAGAGTGTGCGTTATTTACATCCTCAGTGGTGGCTCACCGCTTTACAGAAAGATTGGGCGCAGCATTGGCAGCAGATCGTGCAGGCGAATAATCAAGCCGCGCCGCTGAGTGTGCGCGTGAATCTCCGCCACCACAGTCGCGAGGCGTATGCGCAGTTGTTGGCGGAGCAGGGCTTATCTTGTCGTCTGCATCCTTATACACAAGCCGGCTTGGTGTTGCAGCAGGCGGTCGATGTGCAGCAGTTGCCGGGCTTTGCGCAAGGCTGGGTGTCGGTACAAGATAACGCTGCGCAACTGGCGGCGGAGTTGTTGCGTCCGTTGGCGGGACAACGGGTGTTGGATGCGTGCGCGGCACCCGGGGGCAAAACCGCGCATTTGCTGGAAATGCAGGCGGATATTGATGTATGGGCGGTGGATGAGAGTGCGCCACGTTTGCAGCGGTTAGAAGAAAATTTGCAACGCTTAGACTTGAACGCAACAATTTGTTGTGAAAATGCCGAAAACACGTCAAAATGGTGGGATGGTGAATATTTTGAGCGCATTTTGTTAGACCTACCCTGTTCTGCCAGTGGCGTGATTCGACGACATCCGGATATTAAATATTTGCGTCGTCAGCAAGATTTGGACAGTCTTGCGCAGCGTCAACATCAGTTATTGAAAACCCTCTGGGCTTTACTGAAGCCGCAAGGCTTGCTGCTGTATGCGACTTGCTCGGTGTTCGCTAAGGAAAACGATCAACAGGTGCTTGCTTTTTTACAACAGCAAGCCGACGCTCAGGCGTTGGCTTTGTGTGTCGATTGGGGACATGCGAAAGCCATTGGACGACAAATTTTGCCGGGCGAGGAGCAAATGGATGGCTTTTATTACGCACTGTTACAAAAAATCCCCCCTTCTTAGTGTTTTATCGGTCATCATGGTTTTGATGCTGTTCAGTCAGTCTTTGACACAGGCTTCGCCGCGTGGACATCTGGCAATCCGTTATGCTCACACACAATTGCATGAGCAGGTGTTTCTGTTAAACGCTGATCTAGTATTTCAGCCGAGTGAAGAAAATATTGAGGCACTGCGCAATGCAGTCCCTTTGACCTTTGTGCTGGATATTGAAGTGTATCGAGAACGCCGTTTCCTGTGGGATGAGCAAGTCGCACACTTGCAACAGCGTTATCAACTGAAATATCACCCTTTGAGTGAACGTTATATTCTGACCTATCTGAATACCGGTATCCGCGATAATTTTCCAACCTTGCATCTTGCCTTGAATACCTTGAATAAATTGCGTAGCTTGCCGTTGTTGGATAAATCTTTGGTGCAAGCCAATAAAAATTATCAGGTGTATTTGCAAAGCTATTTAGATATTGAGGCGTTGCCCGCCCCGATGCGAGCAATGGCGTATTTTTCTCAGCGTTGGCGTTTGCTCAGTGAGGTGTATGAATGTCCTTTGCAGCCCTGATGCGCCGCCACATCCGTTTAGGTTTGACCCTGCTGCTGCTGGTCACCTTGCTATTGTCATTGCTGATGATGACGCAAGTCTTGTCAGATTCTAGCCGTTATCAAAGCCTCTATTCGCCGCTGTTGCTGCTCAGTTCGCTGGGGTTAGGCGGTTTGATTATTCTCATCGGCATTAATATCAGCGATTTATTGATGCAGTTGCGGTATAAACGTGCTGGGGCGCGTTTGACCGTGCGCTTAGTCTTACTGTTCGCCTTGCTGGCGATTAGTCCTCTGATGATTATGTATTATTTTTCTTTGGAATTTCTGCATCAACGGCTGGATAACTGGTTTGATACGCAGGTCAATCAAACTTTAGACAGTGCTTTGCAATTAAGCCGTGCGTCTTTAAGTGCAAACCAGCGCAGTACGTTACAAAAAGCCCGCCATTTAGCCGGTCAATTAGAGACTTTAAGCGATACTTCTGCGTCCTTAGAATTAGAAAATTTACGGGTGCAGTTGCAACTCAATGAGGTGTTATTGCTGAAAGCCAATGGCGAAATTATCGCCTATAGCAGTGCCGATATGACGCAATTATTGCCCAGAAATAAGCTGTCAGAAATCCTGCCGATGGACTTAAAACAAAGCTTGCAGCATGTTTCACTAGAGCCGCTGGGTGATAATCATCTGATTCAGGCGGTGGTCAAATATACCCCGCGTGCCGCCTTAAAATCACCGGAAAGCCGTTGGCTAGTGGCGCTTGAACCCATTCCCGCGCATCTTAACGATTTGGTCAATGATGTGCAGCAGCGGGCAGCCTTGTATTCGCAATCGACCTATTTGCGCCAATCCTTGAAAGTTAGCTTTACGTTGGTGCTGTCTTTGGTGATGTTATTGGGCTTGTTTGGCGCGACTTGGGCGGCTTTTTTTGCAGCACGACTGTTGGTGCGTCCGATTCGCAATTTGGCGGACGGCACGCGAGCGGTGGCGGCGGGTGATTATGACCAACAACTGCCCTACAGCAATCTCGATGAATTGGGCTTTTTGGTGCAGTCTTTTAACGCCATGACACGCCGCATCCGTGAAGCACGCGATTTAGCCGAGCGTAGTCAGCAGATGGTGGATGCGCAATTAGCCTATTTAGAAATCGTGCTAGAACGCATGTCATCGGGTATTTTGTCTTTAGACGGTGCGCACCGTTTGCGCACCTGCAATGCAGCGGCGGGGAAAATTTTGGGAGTGGATTTAACCCCACTCATGTATCAGCCGCTGTTGTCCGCTTGCGAGGGTTATCCCAGCCTGCAAGTGCTGTGTCAAGCCGTCGAGCCGCATTTGTTCAAAGGCGCCGGCGATTGGCAGGAGGAAGTGGTGTTTTTTAGTTCCAGCGGTCGTAAAGTGCTGAATTGTCGCGGTACACGCCTGCCTACGCTCGACGACACTGGCAAGGGGCATGTGATTGTATTTGATGACGTGACGCGCTTGCTGCAAGTACAGCGCGAAGCGGCATGGAGCGAAGTGGCGCGGCGTTTGGCGCACGAAATCAAAAATCCGCTGACCCCCATTCGTTTGTCAGCCGAGCGTTTGCGGCATAAATATCTGCCCTCATTTCCCGACAAAGAAGCGCGTACCCTAGACCGCATGACCCACACCATTATTGCGCAAGTAGAAGCAATGAAAGACATGCTGGATAATTTTTCCAATTATGCCCGCACCCCTGAAATCAGCTTAAAACCCTTACAACTGAATACGGTGTTAAACGAAGTGTTAGACTTGTATGTCTCTTCGGGCGCACGTATTGAACGTCATTTGCAAGCTGACTTGCCGATGATAGAAGCCGATGTCAACCGCTTGCGTCAGGTGTTCACCAATGTCATCAAAAATGCCCTAGAAGCCCACAATGACAATCCACTGGTGTCTATTTTTACCCGTTATGAATCCGATGAACACCTGCAATATGTGGAAATACGCATCAGCGATAATGGACCCGGCATCCCTACCAACATGCTGGATCATATTTTTGAGCCTTATGTCACCACCAAAGTCAAAGGCAGCGGTTTAGGATTAGCGATTGTGAAAAAAATTGTCGAAGAACATGGCGGCATGATTTATTTAGAAAATAATCAACAGAGCGCGGGTTGTACTGTCTCTATTCGCCTGCCTTGCTTACCCTTAAATGTAACCAACCCAATAGCCAAAGCTATTTAATGCCATAACTATTTCACCTAAACCTTCTAGGTTTTAAAAACCTAGAAGGTTTGAGACCCCCGAGATTCAGGTTTCAGGTAGAGCGTGGTATAACACCAGAGAAATAAAACATGATGAGCGCACATATACTTGTTGTTGATGATGAACCTGATATTTGTACGTTATTACAAGAAATCCTTGAGGATGAGGATTTTAGCGTCAGCCTTGCAGCCAATGGCAGGCAGGCGCGGAGCTTACGTCAAGAAAAACGTCCCGACCTGATTCTGCTCGACATCTGGATGCCCGATATAGATGGCATCACGCTGCTCAAAGAATGGATGCAAACCGGACTGTTTGACACCCCGGTTATCGTCATGTCCGGACACGGCACGGTAGAAACTGCGGTAGAAGCCACCCGCTTAGGTGCCTATGACTTTATCGAAAAACCCATAGCCCTGTCCAAACTGCTCATCACCATACGCCGCGCCTTAGAAATGGTCACGCTAAAGCGCGAAAACAGCGGATTACGCCACAACATCGAAACCAGCGAACCGCTTGGACACAGCGAAGCCATCAACGCCCTGCGCGAACAAGTGAAACGCATGGTGCATCATGACGCATCAGCCTTAATTATCGGCGAACCCGGCAGCGGACGTTCTCTCTTTGCACACTATTTACACCGCCACAGCCCGCGCCGTGACGGCGGATTTATCGAAGTGCGCGTAGTCGGCATGAGTCCCGAAAATCAAGCCATAGAATTGTTTGGTAGCGAGGGCAGCGATACCGCAGCCCGCCTACAGCAAGCCGATGGAGGCACATTATTTATAAAAGACATTGCCGATTTAGACAACGCCGTACAAGCGCGCCTACTCAGCAGCCTCGAAAATCACGCCTTCGTGCGCAATGGCGGCATACAAGCCACCCCCATAGACGTGCGAATCATTGCCGCCACCGCATACAATTTAGAACAAGCCGTCAGCAGCACGCGCCTACGCCAAGACCTATACTATTATCTAAATGTCGTACCGCTGCACATACCGCCCTTACGCGAACACTGCGAAGACGTGCCGGAATTATTAGAATATTACGTCAACTTGTTTGTTAGCCAAGAAAATCTACCCTATCGGCGTTTCACTGTTGCTGCGCAAAATCGCCTACGCAATTATCATTGGCCTGGCAATGTGCGAGAATTAAAAAATCTAGTGCAACGCTTATTGATACTCGGAAGTAGCGCAGAAATACAGGCAGACGAAGTTGAACCAACGCTGAACACGCAACAGCGCAGCGTATCAACCAACAATATGCCGATTTTTGATTTACCCTTACGTGAAGCACGCGAACAATTTGAACGCGCCTATTTAGAACATCAGCTACAAGAAGCCAGCGGCAATGTCAGCAAAGTAGCCCACCGCGTAGGATTAGAACGCACTCATCTGTACCGCAAACTACGCGCATTAGACATTGATCCAAAACAAACTAAAAAATAGAGGACAACAAGATGAGTTTTAGTGTCACTTTAATGAAGCAAATGGAAACCGTAGAACCACAACTAAAAACCGTATTGTGGACAATTTTAGAAGAAATTGAACAGCACCGCGAAGCGGCTGTCACCAAAAGCGAGTTCATGGAACTGCGTGATCTTGTCAAAGAATTGGCTGTCGCGCAAAAAAGCCTGGGGCAGAAAGTTGAGCTATTAATTGAAGCGCAAACTGGGACGCAGAAATCGCTTTTTGAAATGCAGCAAGTGATCATTGAAATGCAGCACGCGCAAACTGAGATGCAGAAATCGCTCATTGAAATCAAGCAAGAGCAGATTAAAATGCAGAAAGAGATTGCCGAATTAACACGACATAGCAGAATAACCCGTCAGCAAATAGGCGGATTAGCACGTAGCGTATCTTACGCCCTAGAAAACGAAGCCTATCGCGCCTTGCCGCTTTACTTGCAAGATAATTACGGGATTCGCATTGAAAAACGCTTTATTCGCACCAGCATTGGCGAATTAGAAATCAATCTATTTGCTCATGCGCAAAAAGACGACAAAGAAGTCTTGGTCGTTGGCGAATCAGTGTTGCGTTTAGACGACATTTCCAAACTATTACAAGTGCGGGAGCAAATTAAAGCACTTAAAGAATGCCATGAGTTGCCCATAATTCCAGTCATCATTACACACTTTGCGCATCCCGGCATACAACACCAAGCTGAAAGCGAAGGCATCCTTGTGATCCAGAGTTTTGAGTGGTGATAAAAGTTTGTAGGGTGCGCGACATCTTTTCGTCGCGCACGCGGGATGATGGCAGGTTTTTTCGTTGCGCACGCACGATGATGGCAGGCTGCCGAGCATTCGCGTTCGCGCCACAAAAAGACCTGGCGCAAACCCTACTTGCCTGCCTAGTCACCAGCGACAGCAACAATGTGTGAACTCTTCGCCATGTCCAGCTTGCATCCGGCAACAGCGACTTTTTCTTTACATGAGTTTGCCCGTCACGGCGGCTTAACCGCACCGCACCGTGATGGCTGGGGCGTAGCCTTTTATCAAGGCACAGATGCGTACTTAGCACGCGAACCGGGGGCGGCGTGCCAAAGTGCCAATTTGCGCTTTTTAGAGATGCAGAAAATGCGCAGCCCCTTGATTCTTGCTCACATTCGTCAAGCCACGCTGGGCGCAAGGCAGCTATGTAACACGCAGCCATTCAGCCGTGAACTCGGCGGACGTATGCATCTGTTCGCGCATAACGGCGATTTGCCCGCGTTAATTAACCATCCCACCGCGCCGCTCGGCTTTTATCGTCCACTCGGCGAAACCGATTCCGAATACGCCTTTTGTTTTTTGCTCGGCTTATTGCAGCACATCTGGCAAGCTGCTCAACCGCCCGCTTTGGCAGTGCGGCTTGCCGTCGTACAACAATTTGCCCACGCACTGCTTCCTTTTGGTTCCGCCAATTTTCTTTATTCTGATAGCGAATATCTGTTTGCGCACGGACACAAACGCACACAGCCATTAAGCGGAGAAATCAAACCCCCCGGTTTATTTACGCTAGAACGCTTTTGCCTCCCGCACCACACCCCTAGCAGACCGATACAGATAAAAAAGTTTCAAGGTTTAGCGTTGCGTTTTTCGGCATACATACAACGGGTGCAGTTAATCGCCAGCGTGCCACTCAGCAGCGAAAATTGGCAACCGCTAGATGAAGGCGAAATTTTATTGATTCAACAAGGACAGATTGTGCAGCGGGTTAATGCCTTGTAAAAGCCTCAAACCTTCTAGGTTTTTAAAACCTAGAAGGTTTAGGTGTAGTGTGCTTCGACATCTTTTCGTCGCGCACGCGGCGGGATGATGACAGGTTCACTAATCACTAATCACTAATCACTAATCACCATTTAACGCCCATATTGATCCTCAAAGCGCACAATATCATCCTCGCCTAAATAAGCACCTGATTGCACCTCAATAATTTCCAGTGGCAGCTTGCCGGGATTTTCTAAACGATGTCGCGTACCCAGCGGGATGTAAGTGGACTGATTTTCGCTCAACAAAAAACGCTCCGTGCCGCAGTAAATTTTTGCCGTGCCTTTTACGACAATCCAATGCTCCGAGCGATGATGGTGCATTTGCATTGACAAACTCGCGCCCGGCTTCACTGTGATGCGCTTAACCAAAAACCGCGCATCTTCGTCCATGGTTTCGTAAGTCCCCCAAGGACGCAGCACCTTGCGGTGCAAATCCACCTCGCTACGCGCCGTATCTTTCAGATGCGCGACAATATACTTAACATCCTGCACCTTATCTTTGTGAGCCACCAGCACCGCATCAGCGGTTTCAACGACCACCAAATCTTCTACGCCCAATACCGCGAGCAACCGATACTCAGCGCGTAAATAATTGTTTTTACAGTCTTTCATCATTACATCGCCATGCAGTGTATTGCCCTGCGCATCCTGCTCGCTGACCGCCCATAAGGACGACCAGGCACCGATGTCATTCCAACCCGCATCCAACGGCACAACCGCCGCGCTCTGCGTGCGTTCCATCACCGCGTAATCTATCGAATTACTCGGACAAGCGCGGAAATCCTGCTCATCAACACGCTGAAAATCGCGCTCTATGTCCAAATTAACATTGTCAAAAGCCCGCTCGCAAGCTTCTAAAATTTCGCTGGCATATTGTCCAAGCTCATCTAAATAACGCTGCGCCTTAAACATAAACATGCCGCTGTTCCAAAAATAATCACCGCTGGCAACATAGCGCGCAGCGGTTGGCGCGTCAGGTTTTTCCACAAATGCCGCGACTTTGCGCGCCTGCTTAAGCGGCAAGGCTGCACCCGCTTGGATATAGCCATAACCGGTTTCCGCATGACTGGGCACAATGCCAAAAGTGACTAAATAATCTTGCTGCGCAAGCTGCACGGCATCGGCTACGGCGGCATGAAAAGCCTTCACATCTTGAATTAAATGATCCGCAGGTAATAGCAACAACTCGCCATTTTTGTCCTGCTCTAATGCCGCCAAAGCCGCAATCGCTGCGGCAGGCGCGGTATTGCGTCCAACTGGCTCAAGCAAAATGGCACTCGGTGCAATGCCAATAGAGCGTAACTGCTCGGCGACTAAAAAACGATGCGCTTCATTACACACCACAATCGGCGGAGCAAGGTTAGGAATGCCCTGCAAACGGCTGATAGTGGCTTGCAGCATCGACTGCTCGCCTAATAAATTGAGTAATTGTTTCGGATAATGTTCCCGCGACAGGGGCCACAAACGACTGCCGATGCCGCCGGAAAGAATAACGGGAGTGAGCATAAAAAATCCTTTCAGGGTTAAGCGAGTTTTTGCGCAATGACAGACATTAACTGTCCCGCGATGTCCAAATCATACTGCATATCCAGTTCACGGATGCAGGTTGGACTGGTGACATTAATCTCGGTCAAATAATCACCAATGATATCCAAACCAACAAACAATAAGCCCTTGCTTTTTAACACTGGCGCGACTTGCTGGCAAATCCAAATATCTCGCGGGCTTAAAGCCACGCCCTCGCCGCGTCCGCCAGCGGCGAGATTGGCGCGGGTTTCACCAGCGGCGGGGATACGCGCTAAAGCATAAGGCACCGGCTCGCCGTCAATGAGCAAAACGCGCTTATCACCGGCACTGATTTCAGCAATAAATTGTTGCGCCATAATAAACCGCTCACCGTATTCGGTTAGCGTTTCAATAATGACACTCACATTGGGATCGCCCTCGCGCAGGCGAAAAACTGACGCACCGCCCATAGCGTCTATCGGTTTTAAGATAATATCGCCATGCTCGTGGTAAAAATTTTTTAATAAATCTGCTCGGCGCGTCACCAAACTCGCCACACAACACTGCGGAAACCAAGCGGTAAACAGCTTTTCATTGGCATCGCGCAGGCTTTGCGGCTTATTCAGCACCAACACGCCACGCGCTTGGGCGATTTCCAACACGTAGGTAGCGGCAATATATTGCACATCAAACGGCGGGTCTTTGCGCATTAAAATCACCGACAACTGATCCAGCGGAGCGCTAAAACTATCGCCCAAACTAAACCAATCGAGCGGATCGTCACGCACCTGCACCTCGCGCATCCGCGCAAATGCTTGCCCGTCGCGCAAAAATAAATCCGATAATTCCATATAAATCAACTGCCAGCCGCGTTTTTGTGCGGCTAACAACATGGCAAAGCTGCTGTCTTTATGGATTTTAATTTTAGCAATGGCATCCATGACCACGCCTAAACGTACACTAGGCATATCGATTCCTGTTGGCATAATTTTGCAGATAGGGGAGCGGCTGACCGCCGAATCGTACATTGTTCAGTGAAAAATCAGGGGCTGTCTGTCAAGGCGCACGTTTATGGCTTTATAAAGCCAAGAAAATTGCAAACCTCATAGCGATACATTAGACTTAGCCCAGTTATGATACACAAAAACGAGGAATACTGAGGAATACTCATGGCTAACATACAATTTGAAGTGTCCGATGCAATTGTTGAACGCATAGATAAATTAGTTGCGGCGCAAGGTGCGGATTATGAAAGCGTCAATGCAGCGGGCTTAAAAGGGCGTGACGCGCTGCTGAGTGATTTGTTGGTGCTAGGTTTGGATGAGCTGAGTGCTGGTGAAGACGAATTTCCTGATGATGTTGATTAGGGTGTCTCGCTACTGCACGCTCAAAATGTGGTGGCAGATTTTATGACAGCATTAGAGGAAAAGTGTGGGTAGGGGTAGGAATGGGCTTCTCGGCTCACCCTCCCTCCGAAACCGTGCGTGCAGTTCTCGCGCACACGGCTCTCCCGTCAGAAGTTTCCGTATCAGGACGGACTGACACACAGATAGGTTAAACTCGCTCCGTTACCAAAGCCCCCACAGACTTTCGTGCATTCATGCGCCTTTGGCAGGTACTTTCCAGCTTTTCTCCGCCTTCTTCTTTCCGTCTTGCCTTACGGTATTGAACTTTGTTTGCTGAAACCCAAAAAAAACTTTTTTGTTTATAGTAAAATCAACGACTTACGTGAATACGTTTAGCTAAAATCAATGACTTACAGACCTTTACAGCGTTTTCAGTTTGAATACGCCGATTTTTCCCCGTTTCAAATCGCCCGCTTGCCCAAAATTATTTTTGGTCATGGCAGTATTTCGCAACTACCTGATATAATTGCTGAATATGGCAAACGCCTATTGCTGGTGCTGGGTCGTCAGTCTTTTCAACACAGTCCGCAGTGGGCGGCTTTGCAACAAGCTTTGCGGGCAAAAAATATCGCTTGGGAAGTGGTCAATGTGGCGGGCGAACCCTCGCCACAACGGGTTGATGAAGCGGTCGCTGCGTATCATGGACAAGGTTTTGACGTAGTGCTTGGCATCGGCGGCGGCAGCGTGTTGGATGCGGCAAAAGCCATCGCTGGACTGTTGCCACACGGCAATTCGGTGATGGATCACCTGGAAGGGATAGGGCGCGGTGTGCCGTATCACCCCCCTGCCACGCCCTTTATCGCCGTACCGACGACTGCTGGCACGGGCAGCGAGGCGACGAAAAACGCCGTACTCAGTCAGCGCGGCACCAATGGCTTCAAAAAATCCTTTCGCCACGACGCGCTGGTGCCGCACATCGCGGTCATCGATCCGCAATTATTGGCTTCTTGTCCGCCCGCACAAATCGCTGCCAACGGCATGGACGCTTTCACACAGCTATTGGAATCCTACGTTTCCACCCGCGCCAATCCGCTCACTGACGCGCTGGCGTTGTCCGGCATCAGTGCCTTTGCCAGTAGCTTCTGGGCAGTGTGGGAAAACGCTGAAACAGCCGCCGCTGCACGTCCTAAGCTGGCTTATGCTTCGTTGTTGTCGGGGATTAATCTAGCGCAAACTGGCTTGGGTTCGGTGCATGGGCTGGCTGCGCCGCTCGGCGCGTTTTATCCGATTCCGCATGGTGTGGTGTGTGGCAGCCTGCTGGCTGAAGCGACCGACATTAATATCCGCGCCCTGCAAGCGCGCTTGCCGGAAAGCATCGCTTTGGATAAATACGCGCAAGCGGGGCGTTTACTCAGTGGACAGTTGCAGTTAGAACGCGAGGCGGCGTTGGAAACATTGCTAGAAACGCTGCGCATCTGGACTGATCGCTTGCAATTACCAACGCTGGATCGCTACGGCATTGATGCAGCGAGTTTTGCGCGCATTGTCGAAAACAGCCAAGGCAATAGCATGAAAACCAATCCGTTGGGATTAAAAGACGAGGAATTGCGGGAAGTTTTGCGGCGGCGCACAAAACAGATTGCGTCGCCTGATACTGCGTAGAAAAAGAGGCTATTTTTTACAGATGAGGTTGCAAAATCAGGGCTTTTTGCAGACTGCGGGATTTGTTTTTAAGGCTATAAGCCGCGCTACGCACCTGTTGTTTTTCTTCTGTGCCGTCCTGGTCTTTTAGCACACAGGGTTCCAGCTCGCGCAATGCCATTTCATACACGGCACGCTTAAATGTGACCACTTCTTTCAACGGCTGCCAATAATTTACCCAGCGCCAACCATCAAATTCCGGATGACGGCTTAAATTTAAGCGTACATCGTTGTCTGAACCGAGCAGACGCAAAATAAACCAGCGCTGTTTTTGTCCGATGCAGAGCGGGCGACTGTGGCGGCGAATCAGGTGAGTGGGGAGGCGATAATGCAACCAGCTTTGGGTGACGCCTAAAATTTTGACATGATCGCGGGTCAAACCAATTTCTTCTGTCAATTCACGGTACATGGCTTGCTCAACCGTTTCGTGCGCGTTCATGCCGCCTTGCGGAAATTGCCAGGCATTCTGACCAATACGTTTCGCCCAGAACAGCTTACCGTCCTGGTTACTCAGAATAATACCCACATTGAGTCTGAAGCCATCCGTGTCAATCACTGTGCTATCTGCCTAAAAGTATGTTAAAGATTTCGCCAACCAATGTTTAACTATACCTAATTTTCTAATGATTGTCATCGTAATGACACATAAAAGCGGATTATGTCTGAATTTTTATCTCGCCACATTTCTATCGCGCCCATGCTGGACTGGACAGACCGCCATGAGCGTTACTTTTTACGCTTAATCAGTCGCCACGTTTGGCTATACACCGAAATGCTCACAACGGGCGCGATTTTGCACGGCGACCGGGCGCGATATTTAGATTTTCATGCCGCCGAACACCCTGTCGCTCTGCAACTGGGCGGTAGCGACCCGCAGGATTTAGCCTTATGCGCTAAAATCGCTGAAGATTGGGGCTATGATGAAATCAACCTCAATGTGGGCTGCCCCAGCGACCGCGTACAAGCCGGACGTTTTGGGGCTTGTTTAATGGCTGAACCCCACATTGTCGCCGCCTGCGTGAGTGCCATGCGCGAGGCGGTGCAAATTCCGGTTACCGTCAAAAGCCGCATTGGTATTGACCATCAAGAGGGCTATGCGGTCTTAGAGGATTTTATCCGTCAGGTCGCAGATGGCGGCTGTGAGATTTTTATTATCCACGCTCGCAAGGCGTGGTTGCAGGGCTTAAGCCCGAAGGAAAACCGCGACGTGCCGCCACTGCATTACGACTATGTACACCAGCTCAAGCGAGATTTTGCGCATCTGCACATCAGCATTAATGGCGGCATCACACATTTATCTATGGTAGATGAGCAACTACAGTATGTAGATGGTGTGATGATTGGGCGCGAGGCGTATCAAAATCCGTACATGTTGGCGACTGTCGATCAGCGTTATTACCATGATGATCACCCGATTCCCTCACGGCATGAGATCATTGAACAACTGATACCTTATGCGCAACAGCAAATCTCTAATGGCGTGCATTTAAGTCACATCAGTCGGCATATTTTGGGCTTATTTCAAGGCTTGCCCGGCGCACGAGGCTGGCGGCGTTACATCAGCGAACATGCGCATCAGCACGGGGCGGGTGTGGAGGTGTTACAAACAGCGGCGAGCTTTATAAAAAAACCTGACAGGTTTTAGTAAGGCAGTGATTCAGTGGTGACCAGTGGTCAGTGGTCAGCAAAAAACTAATCACTAATCACTAATCACTAATCACTAATCACTAATCACTAATTAGTTAGGCAAAGTAATAATTTGCTCCATGCTGACATCAGCATTTTCAATAGAATCGCCTGCCACATCAATTAAAGTGCCGGTGTTAAAGCGTGTTTCTGCCACCGCCTTAGCTACATCAACTACAGCAATAGAGAATTGCTCTAAAGCATCTTGGTATTTTTCTTCGGTGTCAATCAAATTAGCGATACTACTGCGGTTTGATAACACATCTTCATCTTCCTGCATCTGCATCACGGCTTTCTCATAAGAAGAAAACGTTTTGTTCATTTGCGCAGTTTTTTGCAAACGACCATGCACACTAGAAACACTTTGCCCCACACCTAAACGGACACCACGTTGTGCTTCAGCATATTCAATTTGCGATTGTTGATGCGCCAGTCTTTTTAAAGAATGCACACCTGCCGCTGTATTGTTACCGAGTGGATAGCGAAACGTGAGACTGCCTGATGTTTCAATGCGATCCGTATTGTCTGTTAATGAACCGAAAAAAGCATTTGCCGAATCATAATGTTTAAAACCGCCATAACCGATACCCAAATCTACATTTAATACCGGTAGCAAATTACGCTGCGCTTTATCACGTTGAACTTTAGCCGCCTCTAGTGCAAACTCGGCAGCTTTCAAATCAAGACGATTAGCTATTGCTAATGCTATCCATTTTTCTTCCATCGATTCTTTATTAAAAGAAGCTAAGGTGTTGTCCCAATCAATGGGTAAATCAGTCGCCGGCACGCCCATTTTTGCTGTTTCTTTAGCGGGAATCCCCATAGCCCGAGCCAGTGCAATTTTGGCTTCTTCTAAGGTTTGTTGAGCATCAGTGACTTTTCCTTTAGTATTTTCTAAGAAACCTTGCAGGCTATCATTCGAGCTTTGAGCCGCCCAATCTTCTACACGGGCTAAAGATTTTTCCATGACTTTTTTATACACAGTTGCCCGTTTGTAATCCCAATAGGCATTCACTGCATTTAACATCACCGAGGTCAGTGTATGTTGTAACGTAGCAATGCTGGCTTCGGCATTGAGTTTTGCTGCCGTTTCATCGGCTGCCGCAACCCCGCCGCCATTTTTTAGCAATGGTATTTTTACATTAAAAGAGACTTTGCCGACATTATTGGTGACAGTAGGCAAAGCGCGGGGAATGGTTTGACGCGGATCGGTGCGTTGAATACTGGCATTTAAATCGGTGCTAATACCAGTGCGAAATTGCTTAGAAAGACCGCCAGTTAAATAGGGGATGTCATTATTGCGTGTATCGAGTTCAGGATAGGTTGGCGGAAAAGCAGCGCGATCTTCGGGCGTTAAATCATTTAATGCCCAGTTAGTTTGTGCGGTGTTTTGAAAACCCGCAATGAAAAAAGTATTCACATCAAATTGACCGCTGGCAATTTGATGTTGTGCTTTAGCCGCTTCAGACAACATGCCTTGAATTTTCAATTTAGGCGCATTCTCTAAAGTAATCCGCATGACCTTAAACAAACCTAAAGGTTCATCTGCATTATTTAACGTCGGTGCGGGTTCTACTTGAGCAGGTTCAACGGCAAGCGCAGGTACAGTGCTTAACGCCATAGTAATAGACAGTATGGTGATGCGAGAGCGAAACATGATGTTCTCCAATTTAGTTAAAGTGGTTTTCAGGAAATTTTTCAGTAATCATCATCACCGGTAGGCGATGCGTGATCACTAAATAGGTACGACAAAGCAAAAAATCGCTGCTGTGAATATGGAAATAATTGGCTAACGCGCCTGCTGGTTGACGAGCGGTATTAATGATTTCCTTAAAGGTTTCAACTTTGTATTTTAACCAGAGTTTACCAATGGGCGTTTTTGATGTTAATAAACCATCTCGAAATGCAGGTTCTAAACGTAATGGAATAATGATTGATTCAGCATATAACCAATTACGATCAGTCTGTTCTCCATGTAATAAAATTTTGCGTTGAATGCTTTCAGTACCCGCCGGAGCTTGCATGGCAGGCAAGTCTTCCGGCAGGGCAATGATTTGTTCTGCTAATTTTCTAACTTGTATTTTTTCAAAGACATAGGCTTCTAAAATTTCGGTTAAAGTACCGTCTGTGGTTAATAAAATACGCTGAAAAGCACTAAGCTTGCTTAAATCAATTTGGCTTTTTTCTAGCGAAGCATGAAGATCGGGGCGTAATTCAACATCATATAAGCTCATGTGCTGTGTCCTGGTAAAGGAAAGTTTGCCACAAAACCGTCAAATTGATAACCAAATAATTCAATATCGTCTTTATAATAATCAGCGACCAATTGGCGCGTGTGTTGATTGTAATATTCAGTATAATGCCGATGCTTGGACTGATTTAATGCGGGCAAACGCGCTTCTAAATGCAACTGCTGGCATATTTGATGAAAATCATCACTTAATGTTTCAAAGCGTCCAATATAATCGACTAATAAATCTCCGTCTGCATCGACTAGCATGTCTTTTTGTAATTTGGTGGCGCGTTTGGGATAAGGATAAGGGGTTTTGATCACCCATTCTAAATAGTCATCAAAACCCGATAAGGCTTTAATGGTTTGATATTTTGGGTTAGTGGTTTCTTTCAATAAAAAATGATACATGGAGACTTGCCAATCCCAAGGGTTTCTGACAAAAGCAAATTTATAAAAATGATTAAAAATATCTGGCTCTAATTCTTGTTGCGTATCTTTGGCTGTGGCATGAGTGAGCATTGCATCCCACATGGTGTAAAGTGGATTGACTTGACCATTGATGATTTTAGGCGGACGTTTGGTTTTGAAGTGCTGGGGTTCTTCGACATAGGCTTGCAGTGCATCGCGGATGCTTAAACCTGCCACTTTAGCTACATGAAAAAAAATAAATTGGTGCGAGTAAGAAATGAGCATTAAAGAGACCTGTGATGCAAAAACCTGACAGGTTTTAACAATCTGTCAGGTTTTACTGTAGATGAAAACTCAATTAATTTTTGTCGATACTAATTCAGTCACTGTTTGTAAATCTCGGAAACCATCCATGTTTAACTCGTCTTCATCAAACTTAAAGTTAAACTGTGCTTCCACTAAACTAATAAATTCCATGATTGCTACAGAATCTAAGCCTAACCCATCTTCCATTAAAGACATATCGGATTCAATATCCGCTTTTTGGATATGAATATCCATTTGTTCGGCGATAATGTCTTTTAACTGCTCGGTAATAGCTTCACTCATGTGTAAGTTCCTTAAATCGAAGTCTCTAACTGATAAGAATTCAGATCATACCCTTAAACTTGATAGCGGGTCAGGTTTTTACTGGGATGATTGAATGCTTATGCTAATTGATGTTTGTCGTTAAGCGTAATAATGCTTGCCGATCAATTTTACCACTGGGTAATACGGGTAATTCATTGACAACGCGAATTTCTTCGGGAATGGCGTAATTGGGCAGCTTGTTAAAACAGGCTTGGCGCAGCGTTTCTGCCTGCACATTATTTGCTGTTGTCAGACAAAAAGCGACTAAACGCTTGCCATTATCGGTGTCTTCATCAGTCGCCAGCAAAACGGCTTTTTCTACACCGTCTAGGCTTTCTAAGCGTTGTTCCACGTCGCTAAACATCAGCAAATAGCCGCGCCGATTAACGCTTAAGCCTGCTCGCCCTAGTAATTCCACATAGCCGTCGTGCTGTTGACGTGCCAGATCGCCAGTGGCAAACCAATCAGACACCTGGCGTTGTAAGCGCGTTTTGCCATTAGTATCCAGATAGTGACTAAAACTATGGACGTAGCTCAATTCTAATTCGCCCACATCCTCAGCATTATCTAAAGCATTTTGCAAAGGTGCAAGTCTAACTTGCACGCCGGGCATGGGTTTGCCGGCATACGCGGCGCGTATGTCTGCCGAGTCATCTAAATCAGAAGTGATTAAAGCCCCTAATTCGCTGCTGCCGTATAAATTGACTAAGCCGCCAAAACGCGCTGCAAAGGCGTTGAAGCGTTCGGGGGGCATTTTGTCGCCGGCACTGACCACCAGGCGATAAGCCCGATCTGAGCGTTTGCCTTGTAACAACATGTTACACAAGGTTGGGGTCAAAAAAGCGGCTGTTGGATCAAAGCGTTTTTCTGCCTGTATATATTTTAAAATGTTGGCTTTGTCTAATAATTCGATAGTTGCGCCGGCAAGCAATGCGGGCAACAAACCCGCACCTAAGCCATACATGTGAAACACTGGCACGGGAATCAGGACGCGGTCTTGCGCAGTTAAACGAAAGCGCGTTACGCAATTTTGCGCATTACCGAGTAGGGCGGCAAAATCGTGTACGACAATTTTTGATGCGCCCATGCTGCCGGAGGTTTTGAGATACAAGCGACCGCCAGCAGGCGGTAAATCGCGCTGGTCGGCATAGTCGGGGTGTTGCTCAAACTGCAAAGCAGTCGGCAGTTGCGCCAGATCAGAAATGGCGGTGTCGGGCTTAAGGCTGATGATATAACGGCAGAATTGAGGTATCAGGCTGAGAGCATCCTGCTTTTGTGGTTTTGGTGCGAGAAATAAGTGTCGCTCCCGCGCCAGCAGATACAGCAAGACCAATGCGCCGGCTAAGTTATTATCAAATTGCAAGGCAAAACAGTGATTGTCTGAAAAATTGTGCGCCGCAAAAAGCGCATCTAATTGCGCAAAGCGTTCAGGAAGCAAGCGGTAAGGGCAGCTTAAGTAGCCATCACCTATGGTCTGGTTTTGTTGGATCGGGTGCGCGCTGAGTTGTGCAAAAATAGTTGCAAATTGCATATAAGTACCTAGAGATAATAGAGCGGGTATTGCAAAACTACCCAGTCAATCGCCGTAGCACCTCGGCGGGGGCTTGTTTTAACACATGCTGCGTGCCGAGCAGCCCAGCAATACCAATGCCAACAGCACCGCCTAAAACGCCGATGAGCCATAAACCGCCATTGAATTGATAGGGCAGTTCAAATACCCAAATCGAGAGGGCAAACCCCAAAAAGCTCGCCATGCTTGCAGCCAGCAAGCCGGCTAATAGCCCCAAAGTGACAAATTCACTCAGCAAGCCGCCAAGAATTTGTCTGCGCCCTGCGCCTAGGGTGCGCAAAATCGCAGCTTCTTGCAGACGCTCTTCTTGGCTGGCTTGAATGGCGGCATATAACACCAATAAACCTGCCAGCAGAGTCAAGACAAACACGTATTCAATAGCGAGGCTGGCGCGTTCCATGATACTTTTTACTTGTTTTAGCACGGTATCGACATTGATCACCGTGATAGCGGGAAAATCACGCACTAACTCTAGCAGCCAAGGCGCTTGCTCATCCGGCAGATGGACGCTACAAATTAAGGTGGTAGGCACTTCTGCCAAGACATCGGGCGAAGTGACCAGGAAAAAATTAACTTGAAAAGAATCCCAATGAAGATCACGCAAACTGGTCACGCGCATGGAAATTTCTTGTGTGCCGATGCGATATTCCAATGGGTCGCCAACCCGGATGCCCAATGTTTCAGCGATGTCGCGTTCCATTGAAGCCTCGCCGCGACTCTCCGCCGTCCACCAAGTGCCGCTGGCGAGCCTGTTACCGCTCGGTATCGCCGCGCTCCAAGACAAATTAAAGGCGCGAGTCGCCAGCCGTTTAGCCCGTGGCGAAGTGTAATCATCGGCTGACACAGCGCGTCCATTAATGCGCAACAACTGTCCCGGAATCATCGGGTACAGGTCTGTTTGAATGCCGATGTCAGCAAAGCGTTGTTGCAGCGCTTCAGCTTCATGTTCCTGAATATTCAGCAAAAAATGATTAGGTCTATGCTCATCCAAAGTCGCCTGCCAAGTGCCGAGCAAATCTACGCGCACAATCGCCAATAATAGCAATGCCATAATGCCCAGTCCAAAACCGGCTAACTGAATGCTGCTCGATTGTGCGCGGCGCGCCAAATTCGCCAAGCCAAAACGCCAAGCAGCTTGACTGTGGTAACGAAAAACGCTCAAGGCTTTGACCAAGCCATAAGCCGCCGCCAGCAGCAACAGCAACAGCGCAACGACACCGCCAAACATGAAAGCCGCCAGTGTTGCCTCGCCCGCCAACCACCACAACAGCCCGCCCATGCCCAGCGTTGCCAACAAAGACATCTGCCACACAGACGGCGGCGGCAAGCCCAAATCGCGGCGCAACACGCGCAGCGGCGGAATGTCGCGTAAGCGCAACACGGCGGGCAAGGCAAAGCTAAACAAAGTCAGCAAGCCAGTCACCAAGCCCAGCGCGATGGGTGAAGCATCGGGCGGCGGCAAGGCGATAATAAAAAAGCGGCTGAGTAATTGCGCCAGCCCCAAATGCAGCACATAGCCGACCGCGCAGCCGATGCTACTGGCAACCCAACCCAACGCCAATAATCTAAATAAATACAATCGGTTAATAAAATTTTGTGAACATCCCAAACAGCGCATGATGGCGGCTGCGTCAGCTTGACGCAAAGCAAATTGTCGCGCTGCAATGGCTATCGCCGCGCCGGCTAAAATCACTGTCACCAGCGCGGCGAGGCTTAAAAAACGCTCGGCTTGCGAAAGCGTTGAACGCAGAGCCGGACGCGCATCTTGCACCCCCTCAATTTCCCACTGATTGGCTGCGCCCGCTTGCTCGGCTTGTTGTTCTAACTGTTCGCGCAAGGTTTTTATAGCGTCTATTTCGCCCGCCAACAGCAAGCGATGCTGCACCCGACTACCGGGCGCGATTAAACCAGTTGCCGCGATGTCCTCTAAGTTCATCATCACCCGCGGCGCCAGTTGGATTAAATTTCCGCCACGATCCGGCTCGTGGCGTAATATTTTTTTAATGACAAACTGCTGTGAACCCAATTGGAGACTGTCGCCAACCTGTATATGAAGCTGGTAAAGCAAGCGATCTTCAACCCAGATGGTGCCGCGATCCGGAATTTGCGCAGTAACCTGCTCATCGCCCAAAGGCGTTTGGCTGATACGCAACGCGCCACGCAAAGGATAAGCAGGGCTAACGGCTTTTAATTGCACCAGCGCAAAATCCTCTTCAACCACTGCCATGCTGCGAAAACTCAGGGTTTTCGCCTGTTGCAAGCCCGACTGTTGTAGTTCTGCCAGCAATGTGGGAGGAAACTCGTAGCGCGAGGATATGACTAAATCGGCTGCCAGCAATTCGCTGGCTTGAAAAGTGACTGCCTGCTGAATACGGTTGGTGAAAAAACTCACTGCGGTCAGCGCGGCGACTGCCACGACTAAGGCGAGGAATAACAGGCGTACTTCAGCGTTGCGCCAGTCACGGCGCAGGGTGCGTAAGATGAAATTCATAGGCTCTCTGGTTAAAGTGCTGCGTTAATGTTTTAACTCACGGGTACAGACTTGGAGATGCGTGTTGATACTGCTGGCAGCGAACTTTTTGGATTTTGGAGATTGAGGGGTGAAAAGTCTTGCTGCCAAGTCCGTAGCTTGGCAGGTCAAGTATCCTGTATCGACAATCCGAAAATGTCACCGCGCAAAGTATAATACTCATACCCGTTTTTTTGCGCAAAAATATAGATTGCATTGGCTATAATGACCATCAATCATTTTGCTGAGGATAAAAAACCATGAAATTTCCCTATGGATTAGCGGATTTTGCAGCGGTCATTAGCGAAGGCTATTACTACGCCGACCGCACCCAGTATCTAACGCAACTGGAAGAAGCCGCCAAGCATTTGCTATTTTTGCGCCCGCGCCGTTTTGGTAAAAGTTTGCTGTTGGGCATGTTACCGACATTCCGCACACCCTAGACAACAAAAAATATTTCCCTATATCAGAGTCT
>CAZOSP010000070.1:0-21308 GCA_964582525.1 uncultured Thiomargarita sp.
TTATATGATATTTTACACGAATTATGCGGTAACACAAATTCCTGGAGAGCCAAAATATTTATCTCTAATGACTACCAAAGCGTTCCAGAACTGCGCTTAGGCTTGAAACATTACTTTGCGTTTTATCATCAAAAAAGGCTGCATCAAAGCCTAAATTACTGCACACCTGCTGAGGTGTATTTTGAAGAAAATCGAGCGTGATTTCTCCTTAAGTTTTGCTATTTTTGGCCTTGACAGTGGGGTCCACTTTACTCTTTGACCTTTTTGTATCACGATCACGCTCAGAGATCAGTACGGAGAGGTTTTTCAAGCTTTATGTGACTTGGTAATCTGCCAGTAAGCCTAAAAAAATCACTAAGCCAAACCAATGATTGTTCAAAAACGCTTGAAAACAACGCGTTGGTTCGCGGTCTTTAATCAGATATTGTTGATATAAAACCAAGCCTGTCGCCATCACTAGCCCAGCATAATAAAAGACGCCTAAGCCTACCCACAGCCCCACACCTAATAAAGACAGCAAAACCACTGCTTGCAGCAGGGCAATGATCAGCTTATCTGCGCTGCCAAATAAAATCGCTGTTGATTTAATACCGATTTGCACATCATCAAGGCGATCTACCATGGCATACAGGGTGTCGTAAGCGACCGTCCAGAGCAGCGCGATCACAAATAAACACCAAGCCAGCCAAGGCAGGCTGTTGGTTTGTGCGGCAAATGCCATGGGAATTGCCCAAGCAAAAGCTGCCCCTAAAAATACTTGCGGGAAATGGGTGTAGCGTTTCATAAAGGGATAGATGGCGGCTAACAATGCGGCGACGAAAGACAGCAAAATGGTCAAGGTGTTGAGCAGTAAAACCAGCGCGAAAGCCGTTGCACTTAACATCACAAACAGCCACAAAGCTTCTTGGGGCTTGACTTTGCCGGTTGCCAGAGGACGCTCACGGGTGCGTGCGACATGTCCATCGAAATGCCGATCCGCATAATCATTAATCACGCACCCCGCCGAGCGCATGAGGATTGTGCCTAGTATGAAAATCAGCACAATCATCACATTGGGAAAACCCTCCGCCGCTAACCACAGTCCCCACAAAGTAGGCCAGAGCAGTAAATAAATACCGATAGGTTTATTTAAGCGGGTCAGGTAATAGTATTGAATTAGACGCTCTAGCAACTGTTTATGCTCATCATGCCAGCAGTTTTCTAGCTGTCTTCTTTAGCCCGCGACACGTATTCGCCGCTGCGCGTGTCGATTTTCAGCACATCGCCTTGATTGATAAATAATGGCACCTTAACCACCGCGCCGGTTTCCATTTTAGCCGGCTTAGTGCCACCGGTAGCGGTGTCGCCGCGCACCCCGGGGTCGGTTTCGGCAATGGTTAATATGACAAAATTCGGCGGCGTGACCGATAAGGGCGCGCCATTCCACAGCGTGACAATGCAATCTTCTTGACCTTTCAACCATTTTGCCGCTTCACCCACAGCATTTTCATCGGCGGCATATTGTTCATAAGAACTCGGCTCCATGAAATGCCAAAATTCTCCATCGTTGTAAAGAAACTGCATATCCATATCCACCACATCAGCCGCTTCCACGCTATCGCCGGACTTAAACGTGCGCTCCACCACGCGACCGCTGCGCAGATTGCGTAATTTGACGCGGTTAAAGGCTTGCCCCTTGCCGGGTTTAACAAATTCGTTTTCAACAATGACATTCGGATCGCCGTCAATCATTAATTTCAGACCAGACTTAAATTCATTGGTGCTATAACTAGCCATTGCATAATTCCTCTAAGAAACCGCTTTAATCGGGATAATAATGGGGTGTTCAATATTGTTGACATTTCGTTTAAGTTGATCACGAATTGCACGTTCTAATTCTTCAATCAACGACTCGTTGCTGACCTTGTGATGTGGTTTGCCGTCAATATACAAGAGATTATGCGGCGTACCGCCCGCCAAGCCAATGTGCGCCTCACGTGCTTCGCCGGGACCATTGACCACGCAACCAATCACTGCCACATCCAGCGGCTCTAAAACATCTTCGAGACGTTCTTCCAGCGCGTTAGTGGTTTTAATGACATCAAAGTTTTGCCGTGAGCAGGACGGGCAGGCAATCAAATTAATGCCCTTTTTGCGCAAATGCAGGCTTTTGAGGATGTCGAAACCGACTTTGATTTCTTGCACCGGATCAGCCGCCAGCGAAACGCGGATGGTGTCGCCAATGCCATCCACCAGCAACATGCCCAGCCCAATGGCGGATTTAACCGAGCCAGCGCGAAAGCCACCGGCTTCGGTAATGCCCAGATGTAGCGGTTGTTCGATTTGTCGAGCGAGAATGCGATAAGCCTCAACGGTGGTAAACACGTCAGAAGCTTTGAGACTGATTTTGAAATCGGGGAAATTAAGTCTGTCAAGGATGTCAATATGGCGTTGCGCTGATTCCACCAAAGCAGCGGGAGTAGGTTCGCCGTATTTTTTCTGCAAATCCTTCTCTAAAGAACCGGCATTTACGCCGATACGAATGGGGATGTTTTTATCTCGCGCCGCATCGACCACACTGCGCACTCGATCTTCGCGCCCGATATTGCCGGGGTTAATGCGCAAGCAATCGACACCGAGTTCGGCAACACGCAGGGCGATTTTGTAGTCAAAATGAATATCTGCTACCAGCGGAATGCTCACGGACCTGCGGATTTTGCCAAACGCCTCCGCCGCCGCCATGTCTGGCACAGACACACGAACAAGGTCTGCGCCAACCTTTTGCAGGACCTGTATCTGCGCTACTGTCGCCGCTACATCGCAGGTGTCAGTATTGGTCATGCTCTGCACCGCTATCGGCGCGTCGCCGCCAATCGGCACATTGCCGACCTGGATTTGACGCGACACACGGCGTTTGATCTTGGATTGGTAATACATTTGACTGCTCCTTGTCGGAAGTTCTCGCTGCCCGCCTGCCCGACGCGGCGGGAATGACTGAAAGAGAATCTGTCAACTAACCCACCATGCCGAGCAGCACTAAAATCCGCTTAAAACAGCCAGCAATGATACCCTAAAGCGCACAGATTAAACAGCCATACAGCAAAATCTCCGCAATTCAGAGCCAAGCCATTCCTCAATTGGATACCTCCAGCAACGAGTCCCCGCATTTCCAACAGACAAAAACACCCCATTTCCTCCCTGCTGCATGATGCTCCGTTTTGACGGGGGAGAAAAATGATATTTCAAATTGTCGGTTTAGGCCAATACCTTCGCCACAGTGGAAAAAAATAAGCAATTAGGGTAAAAGTTTATAAACACAACTTCATATTCCTCTACTTTTTCTACGAACTAACCGCTTATGAACGATATTAGCATGATACTGCTGTGTTGCAGCAGCCTTTTAGACGCAAACACGCTACGTCATTTGGTCTTAGTCAGTGAAGCACTGCTATCAATGACGGGGCGTATCACGATGTTAGGTATAAGTCGCTGGACAGAGACGGGCGGCAGCTATCGTACCTTGCAACATTTCTTTACAGAAACCATCAACTGGCGACTATTAAATGGGTGCTTGTTTAAGAACTTTGTATTTGATGAGGATGATGTGATTTTGATAGCGGGTGATACCACAACCGTCACCAAAGCAGGTAAAGAAACCTATGGGATAGGTCGTTACTTTCATTCTATTTATAATCGGGCTGTACCGAGTATATCTTTTGTTAATTTATCCTTAATTAGTGTTAAACAACGTCAAGCTTATCCAATTATTGTAAAACAAGTCATTAAGCCTGAGAAAAAAGCACAAACTGAAGAAAAAAGTGAGCCGGAGAATAAGAAACCTGGTCGTCCTAAAGGAAGTAAGAATAATAACAACGACATTCAATTATCGTATTTTAATCGGTGGTTACAACATTACCAATGCCAGCAATCACATTAATCTCGGCAGCAATGACGATTGGGCGAGTAGTCCGCGTGCCGCTGAAATTGTTGCTTTGCCTGTCAACTTACAGCCACAAGCAACACTGGATTCGGGTTTATTGCTAGAATTGCCAGCGGGTGTATATACCGCGATTATCGGTTCGCTCCGCAACGCCGGTCAAGCGGTTGCAGGTGTGGATGCGTTGCGCTAACAACGCATTTTGTTGATAACCGCCTAAACCTGCCAGGTTTTTAAGACTTGGCAGGTTTTTTTATGTGAAGTTGCGGGTCAAGGTTTGCAGCCTTGATCCGAACGTTTTGATTAACTTCAAGGTCATTTGAAGCGTTTGGGTGCAGGAGGTCTTTTTGTGGCGCGAACGCGAATGCTCTGCCTTTTCCCATCGCAATTTTCCATAAAAAGCTCTTCTCTATTTTGCACCCCGCCTTTTTGCGTATAAACTGAGTTCATGCGTCTACAACCTGTTCAAACCACGCCTCCAAACCCTAGGTGACTTATGTTTCAGCAAACCCTCTATTATTTGCTTCTTTTATGTCTCGCTTTTCCCCTGCAAGCCGCTGATTATAAAGTTTTATTTCAGCAAGCCCAGAAAGCCGAGCAAAATCATCAATTAACCCAAGCACTGACTTTGTATGAACAAGCTCTGCGTGCCAATCCGCCCGAAAAGCACAAAAACGCTGCGTTGTTTTGGTATTTTATCGGCGGCGTGCAACAGCGTTTAGAAAATTTTGCGGCGGCTGAAGAGGCTTATCAACATTCCCTGCAATTGCGTCAACAGCATCTCGGCGCAACAGACGGCGCGGTGGCTGTGAGCCTTAGCGGGCTGGCGGGCGTGTATTACGCGCTGGGCGATTATTCTCGCGCTCTGCCTTTGTATCAACGCGCTTTAGCCATTGATGAGCAGGTGCATGGCGCGGCGCATGGCAAAATCGCTGTAGATTTGAATAATCTGGCAGAAACTTATCGCAGTTTAGGACAGTTTCAGCAGGCTGAACCGCTGTTAAAACGCGCTTTGGAGATTGACAAGGCGGTTTGGGGGCTAGACAGTCCGCGCATCGCTATACGCTTGTCGAATTTGGCAGAAATTTATCGCCAGCAAGGTCAATATGCAGAAGCGAAAACACTGTTGCTCAAAGCCTTAGATATTGATGAAGCGGCTTTGGCAAACGGCGAAAATGATCCGCTCAATGTGGCTATTCGTTTGAATAATTTAGGGCGTTTTTATGTGACACTGGGAGCGTATTCGCAAGCTGATGATTTTTATAAAAAAGCCTTAGCTATTTGGGGGACGCAGCTGGGCGAAAAACACAGCCAATATGCGGTCGGTTTGAATAATCGCGCTTGGGTCAATCACGCCTTAGAAAATTATGCGCAAGCCGAAGTCTGGTATCGGGAAGCGTTGCAGATTAATCAGGCAGTGTATGGCGACAGCCATCCAACGGTGGCGACTATTTGGAACAATCAGGCTTTGCTGTTGACCGAACAAGAACGCTATGACGAGGCTGAAGCCTTGTTGATGCGTGCCAAACAGAGTTGGGAAGCGCGTTTGGGCGAAGCGCATCCCAACATCGCCATGCTGCTGCACAATCGCGCTACACTGAAACGTGCGCAAGGCGATTTTGCCCAATCGGAAAGCGATTTGCGTAAGGCGATAGCGATAGCCAAAGTCGCCGATCAGCCCGAACTGTTATGGACAGTGCTGGATAATTTAAGCCAAACCTTAGCCGCGCAAGGGCAGAAAGAGGCGGCGATTTTAATCGGCAAACAAGCGGTGAATAGTTTGCAGAGCTTGCGCATCAATGTGGCAAGCCTAGATAAGCTGCTGCAACGCAGTTTTTTACAAGATAAAGCCGCCGTCTATCAACGGCTGGCTGGTTTATTATTAGATTTGGGACGAATCGCAGAAGCGCAGCAAGTACAGCGCATGTTAAAAGAAGAAGAATATTTTGATTTCGTGCGTCGTGAAGAGGCACAAGCCGCTTTCAAAGTCACTCAAGTGAGCTTTACCCCAACGGAAAAACCCTTTGTAGAACAGGCGCGTAAACTCTATGACCAGTTCCATAAAATAGGCGAACGCTGGACTAAAATAGGTTTTAAGACAAAACAAGAAACGGCAAAAGAAGATAGCGTAAACATGGAACAAAGTGCAGTGCGCGGAGAATTTACAACGGCTTTGCATGATTTCCAAGATTATTTTGTTCATCTTAAAGAAAATTTCGAGGAAAAAAATGAACAACAGAGTGTGCAACAGGCATTGCAAAGTAAAGAACAAGGCTTAGTGGATATTGGGCAAGAATATCAACGGCTACGACAAAAAAAACCGCTCACTGAAACGGAACAGGCCAGAAAGCAACAATTACGCGAAGCATTAATGGTAGCCCGTCAACAATTTAATGCTTGTTTGCAAGATATTGAACAAACCGGTGACGCGAAAGCGAAGAATTTAGATACTTTGCAGGCATTGCAAAGCACCTTGCGCGAACTAGGACATGGTGTAGTGTTAATTCATTATGTGATAACACCCGACAAATTGCGTTTAATTCTCACTACGCCAACCGTGCAATTATGCCGCGAAGCCGCTGTTACAGCAGAACAACTTAAACTCGACATTGCCAAATTCCGCGATTTTTTCAATGCCCCGCCCGACCCGCGCCGTCCTTACCTGACGCGCTTTATGTTGCAACAAGCCAACAGCCTATACCAATATCTGATCCAGCCTTTACAGGACGATTTAATCGCCGCCAAAGCTAAAACCCTGATGCTGTCTTTGGATGGAGAATTGCGCTATGTGCCGATGACGGCGTTGCATGATGGTGAGCAGTACCTCGCGCAGCAGTATGCAATAACAATGTTTACCGAAGCCGCCCGTGATAAACTCAAAGACGCCCCCGCAGCCACTTGGCGCATTGCCGGACTCGGCGTGAGTAAAGCCTTACGCGACATGAACCCGCTACCCTCAGTGGAAAAAGAATTGGAGGGTATTATTCGCCACAGTGCCGACGATTCCGACGGCGTAGCTGAAGGCACCATCAAACTCAATGAACATTTTGACCAGATGACCCTGTTAGAAGCCTTAGAACAAGGCTATCCGGTGCTGCACATTGCCAGTCATTTTGTCTTCCAGCCACACACCGACGAAGACGCTTACCTTTTGCTTGGCAATGGCGACATTTTATCGCTGGCTGAAGTGCGCGTAGGCTATGATTTTAATAATGTCGATTTATTGACTTTATCCGCTTGTCAAACGGCTGTAGGCAGTGTTGGACAAGGGCGGGAGGTTGAAGGCTTGGGCGCGTTGGCGCAAAAACAAGGCGCGAAAAGTGTGATTGCCACCTTGTGGCCTGTTGATGACCGCAGCACTGGCTTGTTTATGCAGCATTTTTATCAAGCGCGTCAGAGCCAGCCGACGATGACTAAAATTGCCGCCATGCAGCAGGCGCAACAGGCATTTATCCGCGCTGCCGAACAAGCACGGCGAGTTGGTGAATTTCAGCCCAGTCAAGCCGCAAATTTGTATCCCAAAGATTTTGCGCATCCTTATTATTGGGCGCCTTTTGTGCTGATGGGGAATTGGTTATGAGTTATTTACTTAAAAACGCAGATAAAATCAATTACAACTAAATTTTTTCTTAGGAATAACTGACATGCTACTTGAAAAAAGAATCAACATATTACTTCTGGTTATTTTAGGCGGTATTTTACTGGTATTTCAATCAATACTGCTGCATAAATTCTTTCAACTTGAACTTTTTTTTATAAACAGTTTATTTATTTTATTACTGCTTCAACGCCTATATTTCTACAAGCAATTTCTTCAGCCAATTTATATTTTAATACTGATTAGCTTATGTCTCTTTTCGGCAACTCGTTTTTTCCAAGTGGCTCAAGTTAATCCTTATCATACTCATGAACTTTATCATTATGTAATAGGTGGTAAATACTTTACCTATTTAGGCTATGAAGGTTTGTATGCCGCGACTGCGCATGTTTTAGTCAACCAAGGTATTGTTAAATCGGATATCAGTGTGCGTGACTTAAGCAACAAAACCAATAAATATTTTACCGACTGGCAAGCGCAAGCCATACAAATACAACAAGCCATGCCAAACGATATTTGGCAAACATTTGTAGCTGATATTGAATTTTTTTCTGCACAATTTGGACATAGTGCAACAACTTGGCGCACTATGTTGCATGATCATGGATTTAATCCCTCTCCACTATGGGTACTAGAAGCATCCCCAATTCTACATTCATTTCCTTTACCAGAACTCTATCCTAAACTCATTTATTTTGATTACGCTATTATCATTGCGATTGCATTTATTTTGCTCTTTTTCTCTAAAAGCTGGTTTTGGCGTTGGGCATTACTCACTGCTTATTGGATGATTCTGGCTTATTATCCAAGCGTCGGTTGGCAATCTTATATTTGGATTATCGGTAGCTTTTTACGTTATAGCTGGTTTTTATATTTACTGCTGGGTCTATTTTTTCTGACACGACAGCAGTATTTTTGGGCGGGCATCACATTGGCTTTAGCAGGCTTAGAACGTATATTTCCACTCAGTTTTTTAGGGATTGCAGGACTTTATCTTTTCATTGAATTTTTCAAAAATTATTCAGCAAATATTCAACTTAAACAATTCATCAAAACCCCCCTCTTTCAATTTAGCTTAGGCAGTTTTGTGACGTTGTTTATCTGTATCTTATTGTACGGTAGTTTTTTTGAGTTTTCCTATTTTCATCAATTTACAAAAAACATGAGCGCACATAGTCGCTTATTATCTGATAATAGTGTTGGCTATAAACGTCTAGCAATCTACACGGGAACAGATACGGAATACAATATTTGGCAGACACAAGACAAAAATATAAACAATTTTAGTGAGGTTACAGATAAACATGTCCACGATGAGTATGCCGATAAAATTTACCAAACATTATATGCCCAAAATTGGGCTGCACGTATTTTACAAATCACCCTATTATTATTATTTACATTAATTATTTTCAATTACATGAATCTTGTTAGTGCAGTATTGTTTGGAGGAACAGCATTAATTTATTATTTAACATCAATATCCTATTATTATCATGTGTTATTTGCTATTTATGCGGTTGGATTGATTTTATTGGTAGAGCAGTCAAACACCAAAAACAACCAGTTTCATTTATTTTTACTCCTCATTTTTGTTGCAAGCGTCAATTTACTGGCATTAAAATCAACCGATTTTGTTCAAGTCAGCTTTAGTATTTCTTTGGCACAATGGTTTATATATCCTTTAATAGCTATGGCTTATGTTTCTCCACGCTTACGCGCACAAATTTTAATTTTTATCATATCAGGTATCAGTGTGTGGTGGATAATGACTTATAATTATCAAAATATCCCTGCATCAATACCCCCTGACGATGAATTTACAACCTTACTTAGAGTTGATGGACAGATGTTATCTACAGTCATGCCTGACGCTCCTTTTACTACGCATACTTACTTAGATAAAAAAGCCATGCGTATTGAAGATAGCGGAGTGACTTTATTTAATGGTGGAGAAATTTATTTTTCTTTGTCTTTACAAGAAAAAATACAGCAACCTATCAATATCGTGATACGCAGTAATTTTAGCTATCCTGTGACCCTTGCTTTGTATGTTAATGAGCAGTTAGTGATTGAAGCTCAGGATGTCGATAAAGTGGGTTCTTTTTGGGGCTATGCGTATTTATCTATTCCTACTGATACTTTGCAACTTGGACCTAACAAAATTCGTTTAGTGCTTTCTAAAGGTGAAGCTTTGGGGATTTATCATATTTGGGCAGGGTATCAATCACGTTAAAAGTAACGCATTAATTATCAAATTAATTTAATTAAAATTTATATTTGCCATCTTCGATTATCAAACCTTTGGAGGTTATTATGCGTACTCATTTCTCATATCCTGTTGCAACAGTGGTTTTGAGCAGCGTTTTATTATCTGGTTGTTTCGCTACTGGCGGCGATAGCACCCGCACCCAAGCCGAAGGCGCAGGCTTTGGGGCTTTATTGGGCGCGGGCATCGGCGCGGCACTGGGCGGCGATGCGAAAAGTACAGCGATTGGGGCGGCGATTGGCGGTCTTGGTGGTTTTGTCTTGGGTAATGAAATCGCTAAACGTAAACAAAAATATAAAACTCAAGAAGATTTGATTGCTGGAGAAAGCGCGCATCTGGCTACTGTGTTACGCGATACGCAAGCGGTGAATAAAAGCTTGAGTGCAGATATTAAAAGCTATCGCCGTGACATTAATAGCTTGAATGCTAAACTTAAGCAAGGCAAAACACAGCAAGCCCGCTTAAAAGAAAAAAAAGCGGAAATCGATAAACGCTATGCTAATGCACAAAAGAGTTTGCAAGCGGTAAATAATGAATTAGAAACCACCCAAGCTCTGCATAAAGAAGCACACAGCAAAGCAGACAAAGGCAGTGCGCAGCCATTGAATACCTGGAATAGCCGTATTAATCAATTAAAAGCGCAAAAAGTACAATTAGAAAAAAATACCCAGCAATTACAAGCTGTGAGTAATACCATCGCGCTTTAAGGTAAGCCTTCAAATGCTGCTCTTACACTTGACGGGTTTTTGCGTGAAGAAATCAAAAAGCCCAAAGGAGAACCTCATGTACAGAATGTTTAGAACGATGACTTTGTTGCCCTTGTTGTTATTGGGTGCTTGTGCGGTGACTGATGATCCCGCTCAGGGCGGGCTTGTGAGCGGCGTGTATGGCGTCACTTCGGGAGCTTATGATCAGCGTATTGAAGAACGCCAACGCAGTTTGGACGCGCTGCGTCAGGCGCAGCAGGGCAGCCAAGCCGAGCAGCAGCAACTGCAAGCGGAAAAAACCAGCCTCGCCAGCCAAGCCATGCAGTTACGCCAAGCTTCAGCGGATTTGGTGCAGAATTTAGAGGCGTTAAGCACGCAAATTTCGCAACAAGAGGCGGCTACGCAAACCGCGCAACAGCGCAAACAAAATCTGCTGAAAAAAGCGCAGGTTTTGCGCAACGAAACGCAGCATTTGCACAAAGTGGCGGCGGATACCCATGACGCGCAGGCTGTGCAAAAACTGCAAGCTGAAGAGCGGCGTTTGCAGCAGGAAATTCAAGCCTTACAAGATGATTTGTATATGGAGTTGGAATGAGCTTGAGCGGTTGGCTAAAGCACGTTTTGCGCGTGGTGTTTAGCGGCTTTGACGAGTCGCTTAAATAGCCGCGCTTGGCAGGGTAAATACAGCAAATATTCGGGATGCCATTGCACGCCAAGCAGAAAACGTGCTGACGGATGTTGCAATTCAATGGCTTGCACAATGTTGTCTTGATCGTGTCCAGCCACGCATAAATCATTTCCTATCATATCAATGCCTTGAAAATGAATGCTATTGATGCGGCAATGGTCACGGCGCAAAATGTCTTGAAGCTGTGTGTTGGCGGTCACGTACAGGCGTTTGTTGGGCAGCAGGCTGCGGCGGTTGGAAGTGTGACGGCGGCGGCTGCGTAGTTCTTGATGTAAAGTGCCGCCGTGCGCGACATTGAGTAGCTGCATTCCGCGACATATCCCTAGCAGGGGGAGCTGTGTTATGTGCAAGGCTTGCTCTAGTAGGCGCATTTCAAAGGCATCCAGTTCGGCATCGTATTTTTTCTGCGAATGGCTTGGTTGCTGATATAGGTGTGGTTCTATGTCGCCGCCGCCGCTGATGACGAGTGCGTGCAGCGGGGTTTTGGGCGGCGGCCTTTGTGGACTCAGGCAGACGGTATCCGCGCCAAAATATCGCAGGGCGCGGCAGATAAACCAGCGCGAAAAAGCCAAGCGGCGATCAGCACCGCTCACGCCGATGAGCGGACGCTTTAAGCGGGCAGCGATTTGTTGAGCCATACGCTAACTTGCTCTGCCCAGTCATCAAACAAGCCGTCTAGCGGATGTGCTTCACGTAGGAAATAATGGTAATGCTGACAGTAGTCGGCGAGGCGGGTGCTGTCGTGTGCGAGTTTTTCGACCTCTAGCCAGTCTTCCCAAGCATCCAAAATACGCCATTGGGGTTGCGCAATGGAAGAATTGGGTAAGCGATAATGCAGGGCGGGGCGTTTGCCGATACGCGGGTCATTGAGCTGGGTTTTGACTCGCGTCTCATCCATAAAAGTCAGCACCGGCAGCATGTCTAAAGCGCGGTTGCGGGTGGGGTTAAAATCCAAGTAGTCGTCTATCAAATGCGCGCTGTCTGGTTGATAATTTTTGTCTATAACGCGCAGCACGTAAGCTTTAGGAAATGGATCGATGAAAGTGGTCATGCGGCGGCTAATATCGACTTGTTCGCGGGCTTTTATCCAATCATAAAGACATAAAAACGCCTGCAAATAAGCCAGCACGGTGGCAGTTTGCGTGTCCGGCAGTTCGGGATTGAAGTGCATTCCGTAGGCTGAGAACAGGCTGGCTTTAGTGCCTTTCGCGCCTGCGGCGCGTAATTGCGTCACTAGGGCTTCGAGTTGTGCCAGTTGTGACATGGGCAATGGCGGTGTCACAATTTCGTAAGGCATCAGGGTTTCGCCGATGTTTTTTAACAGCCATTCACCAAAATGCGCGGGTTCATGGCTGGCGCGTCCGGCTTGTGCATTGTCGCGTCCCATTTGTTTGAGATAGGTCATGTCGAATTCGATTTTGAAATCGCCCAGCGCCGTGCTGATCTGGTGTTCATACAAATTCAGCACTTGCACTTCGCCGCAAAAGTGTTGCGCCAGCAAAGCAGAGGCTTTATCCAGAGCCAGTCCAGAATATTCAATTTCAACACCGATGCGCCGTTCCGCACCTTCGTGGGTGTGAGTGACGGGCGGTAAAGGGTAATTGTCTGACATATTTAAGCCTCCTTTGTTGTTTCCAAGCATTATATACGCATACCCGCCAGACACTGTATTTTTTGCTGTATCAGTTTTTATCTAAACGCTTGGATTTTAAGTACTTAAAAATATCCCGAGCTTCAGGTTTCAGGCGCGGCGCAGTATATCTACCACAAGGAGATTTTTTTGTGAAGACTGTCTATGGGGATATGAAGGCAGTCGCTTTTTGTCTTAGCCGTCGGCATTAATGCGTGCTATCAGTTCTTGCATTACGTCGTCGGCTTTGTCGTTACTGATTTGACAAGTGCCGGCTTTGGTATGCCCACCGCCACCGTATTCCAGCATGAGCTTGCCAATATCTATGTTGGAAGTTCTATTGATAATGGATGCGCCGATGGCAAATACGGTGTTTTGCTGTTTTAACCCCCACATGATGTGCATGGAAATATTGCATTCGGGATACATGGCGTAAATCATAAAACGATTCGCCGCGTAAATTTCTTCTTCACGGCGCAAGTCATTAACTACTATGTTTTTGTGAACATGCGCACATTTTTCAATTTGGTGCATGGCACCTTTTTGATGCTCAAAGTAGAGTTCAATGCGTTCTTTTACGTCGGGCATGTCTAGGACTTGTTCAATGCTGTGATCTTTGCAGTAATCGATCAGTGCCATCATTAAGTCATGGTTGGAAATACGAAAATTTTTGAAACGCCCAAGTCCGGTACGCGCATCCATTAGGTAATTGAGCAGTACCCAGCCTTTGGGAAATAAAATTTCTTCGCGGGTAAATTGCGCAGAATCGCCTTTGTCAACAGCTTCCATCATTTCTTGACTGATGGTGGGGAAGGCTTGCGCGCCGCCGTAGTAGTTATAGACGACGCGGGCTGCCGAAGGTGCGTCTGGGTCTAGGATGTAATTGTCCGGCATTTTACCGGCATTACGCAGTGCTTCACTGGAGTGATGATCAAAGACTAGGTGCGCACCGGGGACATAAGGCAGGTTGGTGGTGATGTCTCGTCCGGTGATTTCGACTTTGCCATCCTGCATATCTTTGGGATGAACAAATTTGATGTCATCGAGTAAATCCTTTTCTTTCAATAAAACTGCACAAATCAAACCATCAAAATCGCTGCGCGTGACCAGTCGATATGTTTGCGACATGCCGTATCCTCCGCTTCTGAGCTATGCAAATAAATAATAATAAAATCAAGTTGTTAAGTTGTTTTTCTAAAGTGTATTGGGGGTTTTCAGGGCATTATAGCGAGCCAGTGGCTAAACATCTATAGACTTTCAGGTAAATAATTTTCTTAGGACAATGGAGCTTGAAATTGACGCAACATGTGTGGCTAATATCAAGCTTGAGCCGCAGAATGGAGCGTTTACGCAAAAAACCAGCCCAGCAAAGCATTAACAGCAAAGCATTAACAGCGCGGACATCGCGCCTAGCATGAGGGGTTGGTGTAGCATGTAAATCCATAAACTATGCCGCCCTGCTAGGCTTAAAATCTGCGCCCAAGGCGGTAGGCTTTGCGCACTGAGCCCGTTTTTTGCCAATGTCCAATGTGCTGCATACATGCCTAATAAAACTACGCCGAACCAAGGCAGCAGGGGTACATAGTCTTCCGTAGCGGGTTTGTGTGTCATCATGCCGAAGAGTTGCCAAGGCAGTTGATCAAAAAGGGGATGTTGTCCAAATATGCCCACTACGATGAGCAGCGATCCCACTATCAGATTGAGTCGTTGAAAACGCACAAATGCCAAGCCTAGCACGCTTGCCAGCGCGATAAAGTGGAGTATGCCGAAGAAAATAAAACGCTGCGGGAAGAGGTATAAACTGGCTGCTGTGACCAGCGCGGCGCATACGCATAACCAGGCTAAACGCAGGGCGAATGGTCGATATTGGATACCCTGCCGCGTGGCGAGGACGAGACTGAAGCCGACTAGGGCGACAAACAAGCTGACAATGCTGTAACGAAAGCCGAGCCAAAATGGATGGTGTGAGAAGTCAAAATAAACTAAGCGCAAGAATACCAGATCGTAACAAAAATGGTATATCACCATGAGCATGATAGCGACACCACGCAACGCATCAATCAGCGGATAACGCGGTAACTCGGTAGGAGCGCGACTAACAAGGGTCTCGCGTTTGCTGGGTTTGGCTGTGCGGTGGTGGCGCATGGTAAACAGAATGCTTTTTATGGGTGATGGGCTATGCGATTGGGGTTTTTTCTGGTTTGGCTAATTTGTCTAACGCCTGCAAAAATTGTGCTTTTTTCAAGGGTTTGATCATGTAATGAATAAATCCAACGGTTTTTGCTTGGGCTAAGGCTTCTTTGCTGTCGTCGGCACTTAAACCAATCACCGGGATGTCGCGCGTGCCGGTCACAGTACGTAAGCGTTCTAACACTTCAAAGCCGCTGATGCCGGGTAAATTGATGTCGAGCAGGATAATGTCGGGGCGATGGGCGCGGGCTAATTCTAGCCCCATTTCGCCAGTGGGTGCGGAGATGAAGGCGATTTCGGGGCGGTCTTGGAGGATTTTTCCCATTAAACTGACATTGGTGCGGCTGTCTTCAATGTAGAGCAACAAGTATTTGCGATCAGTGCCGGGGCTGTTAGATTTTTCCGTTTCTGCGGTTTCGCCGGTAGGCAACTCAATCCAAAAAGTTGAACCCAGGTCTAATTGGCTTTTTAGTCCAATGTGTCCGCCCATGATGTCTAATAATTGTTTAGCAATGGTCAAACCTACGCCCGTTCCCTTGCTCAAATTACGTCCGCTAATGCGGGTAAAGGGTTTAAAAATCTGCGCTTGTTGTGCTTCGCTCATGCCCACGCCGGTATCAGCGACCACTAAGCGCACCGTTTCTATTGAAGGCTGCTCAATGCGTACCTGTATAGAGCCTTGTTCTTTGTTGTGTTTAACGGCATTCGATAAAAGCTGAGAAAAAACTTGTTTGATGCGTTTTGCATCAGCCAGTGCATAGACTGGTTGGCTGGGGAGTTGTGTGAGATCAAGCTGGAGATTTTTTTCGGCTAATTGTGGACGCAATTTTTCAATACATTGCTTGCTGACTTCTAATAGATCGGACTTGGTGATTTGCAGTTCAATTTTGCCGGATTCGATTTTGGTTAAATCCAGCACTTCATTGATTAAGCCTAATAAATTTCGCCCAGCTTGCAGGATGTTATCGACATAAACGAGTAAATCTTCAAAATAATCAGGATCATGCTCATTGGACGGATCGCCTAAATCCTCTTGCAGAATTTCCCCGTAGCCTAAAATGGCATTCATTGGTGTGCGTAATTCATGGCTCATGCTGGATAGAAAATCTGATTTTGCGGCACTGGCTTTTTCCGCACTTTCTTTGGCTGCCAGCAAAGCGGCGGCAACTTTTTGTTGCTCTGAGGTGTCACGAAACAATAGCACCGCACCGCTCACCCGCACTCCCTTACTAATCGGATATAAGCAGCAAGCAATGGATAAATCTTCTAAACCATCGCGGCGCAAAAAGGCACTGGCTTCGGTCAAACTGCTGCCTTCAGCAATCATCCGCTGCACCCCTTCAGGCTCTAAATAACAGTTGGGTTGCCACTGATCGCTGATGCGTAAACGCGACAACACGGCTTGCGTATCGACTGTTGCTTCCGCCATTTGCAAATATTGCCGCGCTGCCGGATTGATAAACAGCAACTGCGCTTCGCGCCCAAACAAGCACAGCCCCATGCTGATAGAGCTTAATACTGAGCGCAATTTATCGCGCTCGGCAATGATGTGTACGACTTCCTGCTGAGACTGCGGCAAATGCGCGAGAGGACTGGCATCAGCGTTGTCTGCTTGCTGCAAAGCGGTATTAATGTGCTGTAAAAAAATGTGCCATTGTTGCGGCGTATGGGGTGTTGTGTCGGCGTTTAAGCCGGATTTTTGCAAAAATTCGAGAAGCCGAGGGTGCATAATGCCTACCTTAAAAATCCTCTAAAGTCCTCAACCGCACCGTTATGAGCGAGGTGCGTCTGATTTTGGCTTAGATTCAGGGGTTTGTTCAAGTTCCGGTACTGGATCATAGCCGCCGGGGTGCCAGGGATGACAACGTGCCACACGCTTTAAGCCCATCCATAGTCCGCGCCCAGCACCATATTTTTCAATCGCTTCTTCAGTGTAACAAGAACAACTGGGATAATAACGGCAATTGTTACCCAAAAAAGGACTCAGTGCGTAACGATAAATTCGCACTAACCAAAGCATCAGCCATTTCATTTAAGTGGTTTCGTCCTTAGTGCTGGGATGTTTAACAAGCGGTTTTTCATCCGCTGTGTTTTTTTCCGGCTTAATCCCGTCATCATCCATAATAATCTGATGTGCAGGTCCTTCCAAATCCTCAAACTGTCCGCTTTTGATTGACCACATCAATGCCCAAATAATCACGCCGACCAATAGCAGGGAAATAGGAATCAGTAATAACAAACTTTCCATAAACGCATCTCTTTAAGTCGCACATTGCCGTCGTCGATACCACAGCATTAACACCAAACCGCCACAAGCCAAGCCAGTGGCGAGCGGAAATAATAGCGTGGTTAGCGAATAATTCTCTAGTGCCGCGATACTAAACGCATTGCGCACTGTGATCAGGATAAAAAATCGACTGTCTTCTGTAAACGGGTGCTGATAAGCCTTACGTAGCGTTGGTGCGAATCCGAGTAAATCCACACTGGTCAAGACTAGCACAGCCGCCAGCGGATGCGCAGTCACCCACCACAAAGGCAAGGCACTGAATGCCATTAAGAAAAAAGCCCAGTCGCTGCGGGTAATCTGCCTATCGGCTTGTTGCTGATAAGCCAGCAGCGCAACATACAAAGCGATAACACCCGACACCCCAGTGACCCAAGCACCGGCACCGCCCTCATCCGCTAATTGGGCGAGGAATACGGCAACTGTCAAACTACCCCAGATTATCCAAGAAAACGGATGAGGCTGGGTTTTACCCTGCTTAATCGAGTGAATGTAAGGCAGAAAGGCAAAAAATGTCAAAGCGATAGCAATCATGCCAAGATACACTTTCATGTCATTTTATGCAGCAACGAACTAGAAGATGCCCAACCACTCATACTTCCACTTCAAAACGCGCCAACTGCGCTGCCCAAGTGCCTTGCGCCTGCATAATCAACTCACACACATCACGCGCTGCGCCGCGTCCGCCGTCACTGGGCGTATGCCAATGCGCATGATGTTGCAACAAAGGATGCGCATCCGCCACCGCAATCGCCAAGCCGACCCGCTTCATCACGGGAATATCCACCACATCATCGCCCACATAAGCAATTTGCTCGGCGGATAATTGCAGCTTTTGGCGCAGCTCTTCAAAAGCCGGCACCTTATCAATACGCCCTTGAAAGACATGATTAATCGCCAACGATGTCATGCGGTGCTGCACGACTTGCGAAGTGCGCCCGGTGATAATGGCGATTTCCACCCCTGACTCTTGCAGCATTTTAATCCCCAAACCATCGCGGGAATAAAACGCCTTGTATTCTTGACCATCATCGCCCAAAAACAAACCGCCATCGGTCAACACGCCATCCACGTCGAAAATCACCAAGCGTATTTGTGCTGCCTTGTCCAAAATATCACGCATAAGCTCTGCTCCTTACACCACACCGGCACGTAGCAAATCGTGCATGTGCAGCGCGCCAATTAAATGATTATCTGCGTGCTTGACCAATAAGCCGCTGATTTTATGGGTTTGCATCAGGCTCAAGGCATCGACCGCCAAATCATCTGCCGCCACCGTTTTGCAGTCCGCCGTCATCAGCTCACGAATGCAGGCATGATGCAGGTTAATCTTAGCATCCAAAGTGCGGCGTAAATCGCCGTCCGTATAAACGCCTCGCAGCCTATTATCAGCATCCACCACAGCGGTCATGCCCAAACCTTTGCGCGTCATTTCCAGCAAAGCCTGTTCTAAACTCGCCTCAATCGACACCGCAGGCAGACTATCGCCGGTGTGCATAATATCACTGACACGCAACAATAAACGCCGTCCCAAGCGACCGCCGGGGTGCGAGCGGGCAAAATCATCCGCCGAAAAACCGCGACTTTCTAGCAACGCCACCGCCAGCGCGTCGCCCATTGCCAAGGCCGCGGTGGTGCTGGCAGTCGGCGCCAGTCCCAGCGGACAAGCTTCTTTTGCCACACTGACATCAATATTGACTGTTGCGGCTTGGGCAAGCGTTGATTGCGGATTGCCGCTCAAACTGATGAGCGGTACATGCAGGCGTTTAATTAATGGCAAAATAGTCAGGATTTCTTCGGTTTCGCCGGAATTAGATAACGCCAACACCACATCTTTGTCAGTAATCATTCCCAGATCGCCGTGACTGGCTTCGCCGGGATGGACAAAAAACGCAGGGCTGCCAGTGCTTGCCAGGGTTGCCGCGATTTTGCCGCCGATGTGCCCCGACTTGCCCATGCCGATCACCACAATGCGCCCTTGACAGTTCAACATATAATGACAAGCGGCGACAAAATTATCATCAATGCGCGAGCGCAAAGCGTCTAACGCCTGTGCTTCGGTATCCAGCACCGCAAGCCCCAAGCGTTTCAGTTGTTCGGAATGGTGGAGGGTATCAAGGGTTGGAATGCTATTCATGCCGCATAGGATACATGATGTTGTTCTAATGCTAAACTTTAGCGGCTCAAAAACATCGTAATAATGCGGTTTGTACCTGAGAGAAGTGAAAATTCATAAAAGATGAGCGGTACATGCAGGCGTTTAATTAATGGCAAAATAGTCAGGATTTCTTCGGTTTCGCCGGAATTAGATAACGCCAACACCACATCTTTGTCAGTAATCATTCCCAGATCGCCGTGACTGGCTTCGCCGGGATGGACAAAAAACGCAGGGCTGCCAGTGCTTGCCAGGGTTGCCGCGATTTTGCCGCCGATGTGCCCCGACTTGCCCATGCCGATCACCACAATGCGCCCTTGACAGTTCAACATATAATGACAAGCGGCGACAAAATTATCATCAATGCGCGAGCGCAAAGCGTCTAACGCCTGTGCTTCGGTATCCAGCACCGCAAGCCCCAAGCGTTTCAGTTGTTCGGAATGGTGGAGGGTATCAAGGGTTGGAATGCTATTCATGCCGCATAGGATACATGATGTTGTTCTAATGCTAAACTTTAGCGGCTCAAAAACATCGTAATAATGCGGTTTGTACCTGAGAGAAGTGAAAATTCATAAAATTTGATGGGGTTTGGTGACTTTCCGTATCCTCGTTTTGTTCCTGAATAGGTTGCCAGTTGACAAGTGCCAAAGCACTAATCCGTGGTTATTCCGGTCAGTCAGGCAGCAATGAAAGCCTACTTACGGAACGGGCTCTCCCAAAGAGAATTTTCACCTCACCAGGTATTATGCGGCACCGTATAACTCCAGACATTCAAACCTGATAGGTGTTTAAAACCTGTCAGGTTTTCCGCTACTTTCGGAAGTTATAAAATCCTAAGTCCTAAGTATTTTTCATTGCCAATCTTCAACGCCGTATTTTTCCAGTATTTTTTCGAGTTTTTTAGTGTTTCTTAATGCCCTCATTTCTTGATCAAAAATATTTGCATATTCAAGAGATTTTTACATTTTTGGAGAAAATGCTATAAACAAGGGTTCTGAGGTATTTTCTCGTCTGGCATATTGCACTTTGTTTACAAAATTCATTTCTTTTATTTTATAGGCAGCAACAAAATATGGCTTAATTAACTTAGAAGAATATGAACGTTGGTTGATTTATCGGGATAATCGCAACAATACGGCTCATGATGATGGGGTTGGATTTGCCAATAATACTTTAAAATTATTACCGCAATGCCTGATTGATGCCTCACATATCAATGAAATAGTTAAAAAATCATCATGAATCAATTATTTTTACGCGATAAAGACAAGCATTCTTTGCAACAATTAATTGCGGATTATTTACCCAACATTAGGATATGGGCTTATGGTTCGAGAGTCACGGGCAAAGCGCAGGATGCCAGTGATTTGGATATTGTGTTGCGCTCTAAAGAGTTGCATCCTATTCCCGCGCATCAATTTAAGCGTTTTATTGAAGCGGTACAAGACTCTAATATTCCAATTTTAATTGATATCCATGATTGGAGTGATTTACCTATTAGTTTTCACGAAGAAATTTTTGAAAAATTACGTTGAATTGAATGGATGAGATTGTGTAAATAACAAAAGGCGGGTGCAGACTTATAACCAGCACCTGAGCGTTTAGAATGACTTTTAAGTGTGTCAAAACGTCCGTATCAAGGTTACAAACCTTGACCCGCGAGTGGTGTTTGTGGAAACAACAGCTTGATGCGCAAAAAAGCTATTCTAAATGGATAAAACAGTGCTAAAATGAGTAAGTTCACTGGCAGTATTTTTGCATAGCTTTGATTAATTTTAAACCAGTTTCACTTGACATTCACAAATGGGGAAATAACTTGTTATCCACAATCCACAATCCACAATCCACAATCCACAATCCACAATCCACAA
>CAZOSP010000071.1:0-21125 GCA_964582525.1 uncultured Thiomargarita sp.
CTTTTAATTTTGAATTTCATTTAGAAGAAAATATTTTTCGATAATGTCTATTATAAATATAGCTAACTCTTTTATGTATAAAGCAGAAGAAGAAATAAGCGCATCTAATTATAAGAATATGCGTATTTGTTATATCTCTATTGAAAAAGATAAGCTACTTAGAATAAAGGATGATGGACGCTCACCTTGGTGTTTAATGAAAGCAGATGATTTTTATTATGCCATTCCAATAAATTTTAAAGCTAAAAATTCTATTATTGAAGAGTTATACGAAGTCGCACAACGTTCTCTAAAATTAAAAATTGAACGAGTTGCTGAAATTGAAATAACTGACAAAGTCTTTATAAAGCTTAAAAAGCAAGGTAAAATGAGCTGAGGTCATCAAATGAACAAACTATATAAAATTAGCTTACCCGTTTTGGTTATGTTTGGATTTATTGCCAATGCCCAAGCAGCCCTTTATGTTGAATATAGCCAGCCCATGCGTGATTTATTGGCTAATTCTTCAATTAAGCGTTTTGTTAAAACAGCAGTTGCAAATCAAAGTCAAGTTGTATTATTCAGCAATGAAATTGCTAAGGAAAAAATATCAGGAAACAAGGTAATCACTTGTTTGACAGAAGATCGCTTAGAAGGTGATTGTCACGCGAACAATGATCTTGCCTTAATATCTGATGAACCTACAACTTTAGCAGTTGTTGCTAATGCTTTTTCAGCCAGCTATAAAAGTGGTGCTATCTTATTCAGTTCCATTAGTGATAAGTCTATCACTGTTTTGAAAACCTTATTACCAAATAGCACGTTTAGTTTATTTGCATCGCCTGTTATTAATGGTAAACAGTTATATTATTTAAGTTTTGATGCAGCTAATCTCTCTGCAAGTGATTTAGTTGGGATTGCCCCTTTTAAGGATAAATCAATTAGAGCTTGTAGCCCGACATGCAGTCCACAACGTCATATTGATATGACGGCATGTTTTAAGCAATTTTCCTCTGCTTATCATTTGCCGGGACGTATAGAAAAGATTGGCTATGAGTTTCCTAATTTAGAAAAAGGTAAAAGCTGCGATGCCTTAAAATTAGACACACCTGATTTAAGACAAGTATCAGGCTGGAAGCAGGTAAAAATTAAAGGTCATACTGAATTTTATACTAAACTTCAGTACTGCAATGGTAATCCTCTTGAAATAATACCTCCCAGTGTTGAAGTCGATATGAAACTTCAAGTTATACGCGCTGATAAAGAGCGTTTTAAGTCTTTAGCACCTAAACTAAATAACTTGTTAGTAAAGACTATTGCAAACCTAAACTCTGAGACTGACTATTTGAAAGCATCTGAATATACTATAAAAATAGCTGCTGAAAACTGTCAATAAGAAATATGGGTAAAGTTATTTCCTTTGTATTTATAATGATTCTGATCCCTGTCTTTGTTCAAGTTTTTTCGGATCAGATTTCGCCTGTGGTTAATAAGTGGATATATGAATATAATTCATCATCATCTGATTATTCAAACAAACCAGATAATAAAAAAGAGATGTCAGTTTCTAAAGAAATAGCTAAAGAAGTGAATGCTATTTATCGTAATATTTTAGATAGAGAAGCCAAAACGATTGAGCTACAAAGATATAGCCAATTGATCCAGCAAAGCTGGAATTATAAACAAATACGTCAAGAACTGGCTAATTCACAGGAATGCAGAACAAAGCTAGATGGGTTAATTCGTAGCTATTGCTCGACTGCACCTTCCTCAACACTATCTCTATATATTAGAAAGTTAGCTAACGGCGATATAATTTTTTCCAAAATTATGGGTGATGTGTCTCGCCGTTGTGCTGAGTTTTCAAACTCCAATTAGTTCCTAAGTAGTTGACCATATATATTTTAACATTTATTGAGATCAACCTACGGGGAAAAACAACAATGTTATTTGCAGATTCTTTAATAGAAAATTTGCAAACGAACAGGGTATCAATTTAAGCTTAAGCACTTTAAAGCGGCTTTGTAAAGCAAACAACTTATCGTGGAAACGAATTAGAAAGTCACTCAAAAGCAAACGTGACAACGATGAGTTTGAACGCTCAAAAGTCCTTATAAATCAGCTTGTTGACTCATACAAAAAAGGAGAAATAAACCTGTACTACTTTGATGAATCAGGGTTCTCACTTGTTCCTAGTGTTCCATATGCTTGGCAGAAAAAAGGAGAACACATAGAAATACCTTCATCAAAAAGTCAAAATATAAACGTATTGGGATTTATTGATAAAGAATGCAACTTTGAGTTATTTGTTTTCAAAGGGTCGGTTAATAGTGATGTTGTAATTGCATGTTTTGATGAATTTTCAAAAAAAACAGAAACCAGAAGTATACCTATTATTGTTTTAATCGATAATTCACCGTTACACACAAGCAATCGGTTTTGTGCTAAGTCAACAGAATGGTGTTCAAAGAATCTGGTCGTCATTCCTATTTCAAGATATTCACCTGAGTTGAATATAATAGAAATTTTAAGGCGAAAGATAAAATATGAATGGCTACCATTTTTTTCTGCGCATGAATCATTTGAAAATCTTGAGAGACAACTTGAACATATCCTTTCAAATATTGGAAAAGAATACTCAATTAAATTTAGTTGAAATATATATAGTCAACTACTTAAGTAGCTGTTTTTGAGAGAGGTTTAAAATGGGGTGTTAAAGATGGGTTATCCCCTACTCCATTTTGAACCGCTGATTATCGCAGATTTTTGGATGACGCTGATTTTTTAGCTGCGTCAATCTGCGGTTCGGGTTGTGTTGATTTTGCGGCGGTGTTATACGCGCTCTTCCCGATAACCGGGTTTGCGGCTCAAATGCATCACCGCTACGACAAAGGCAGCTTGCTGGGTGATTTGATAAACAATGCCATAAGGAAACCTTTGCAACAAATAGCGGCGAAACCCCGGTATTACAACAGTCCAGGCTTCTGGCATGGTCTGCACGGACACGAGGCTGTTTTCCAATTAATGTTGTAAAAAAGGCTTGCTTTGGCAAGCCTTTATTTTATGGGCGCGATAAAAACTGCTTGAATTGCTCCATAGACACAAACAAGCCGCTCATATCGAATATACGGGTTTGTTTTAGCAGGGTTTCTGCCCAGTTTTGTAAGGGTATGTAATGATGCTGTTGAGTGAGCTCCATGATGTATTCTGCGAAAGCTTCAAATTCATTGACAGATGAGGCATGATGAAGAACGCGCCAGCGATTAAATGCCTGATGGTCTAATTGCGCTTGTAGTTCTTTCGGCATTTGTTGGTCATTGTTTGTTGTGCTTTGGCTGCTACTTTGGTTCTTGTTTTGTTCCGACAGAAATTCGTGTTGAATAAAAGGTAGCAAACTTTGACAGAGTTCTTGACGATTGAAGGGACGCGCTAAATAAGCATCGCATAATGCGCGAATGCGTTGTTCACGTTCTTTAACCGATAGTGCGGTGACAGCAATGATCGGAATATGCGCACTGGCTTGCTGGGCTTTGATGGCTTGTGCGGCTTGTTCACCGTCTAAAATCGGCATTTTAATGTCCATTAAAATGATGTCAGGCAGTGTATTCAAATTTTCTTGCAAGTAATCTAAAGCCTCTTGTCCATTTTCTACTTCAATGATGTTAAAGTCATAGTTGCTTAAGTATTCTTTAATTAAACGGCGATTGTAAGTGTCATCATCAGCCAGCAGCAATCTTGCTGGGGCAAAGCGTAAATATTGAAGATTAAGAATGCTGTCTTGTTTGTTTTCTTTTTGTTCTGTCGCTTGAGCAATGCGTACTTGGTTTAAAATAATGCTAAAGGTGCTGCCTTTACCGACTTGACTGTCTAAATGCACGCTGCCGTTCATCATTTCTGTCAAACGCTGTGTAATCGTTAGCCCTAAGCCTGTACCACCATAGCGTTGGTGATTTTGTTTGGCTTGTTGTTCAAACGCGCCAAAAATGTGTTCTTGTTGATCATCGGGAATACCAATGCCGCTGTCTTTTACGCTCATGTGCAAGGCGATATGCTGATCATCAAGCTGCTTGTAGGCAACCTTGAGTTGAATAAAGCCCTGTTCGGTGAATTTAACGGCGTTGCCAATTAAGTTGAGCAAAATTTGCCGTAGGCGGGTTTCATCGAGAAAAAGTAGTTCTGGTAAGTCGGGCGCGATGTCGAGATTGAAACTCAGTCCTTTGCTAATGATTTTTTGTAAGAAAATGTGTGAAATATCGTCAAAAATAGTGCGCAAATTGATAGCTGTATAGTCAAGTTGTAGCTTGCCGGCTTCTACTTTGGAGAGATCAAGGATGTCATTAATCAGTTGCAATAAGGATTTGCCACTGCTTTGAATGGCTTGTAAATATTCTCGTTGCTGCGGGGCGGTTACGCAGCTATCGAGAATGTCGGCGAAACCTAGAATGGCGTTGAGTGGCGTGCGGATTTCGTGGCTGATGTTGGCAAGAAATTCACTTTTAGCTTGATTGGCAGTCTCGGCTTTTTCTTTGGCAATTTGTAGAGCTTGGGTTTTTTCTTCAATATCACGCATCGCCGCATTTCTTTCTAACAAATGAATATAGGCTGTCGCGTGATAGCGCACACGGGCGATGATTTCTAAGCGGTCGGGGAATTTTACCATATAATCATTTGCCCCTGAAGCAAAGGCTTGTGCTTTAATATCTGGCTCTTCTTTGCTGGACAGGACAATCAGCGGCACGTTGCGAGTTGCCGTATTTGCACGAAAATAACGCACCAATGTCAAGCCATTTAAGCCGGGCATGACTAAATCTTGCAAAATCACCGTCGGCATGATGCAATTAGCCAACGAGATCGCCTCAGCAGAATTGTTGCAATAATGCAGAGCAATATCCTTTTCATCTGCTAATAGCTGTTTCAGTGCCGCAAAGATAACCGCTTGATCATCAACTAATAAAACGATGATTGCTGGTGTAGCAGAGGGTGCTATAGACATAAAATTTTCAACTCTGTAATCAGGTTGTCATAAAATTCGGCAATAGTTCGGGTCTCGAACGCAACGCTATCGTCTTCATATTTTTGTTTATTTTGCGCAGACTTAGGATTAAACCTGCACTCAAACTTTAACATGTTTAGCTTAGGGCTGTTTACATTAGCGCGTATTCCCCCTATCCTAATGCAAAATTTTTCTGCATACATTGGATTTTATCGAGCATGGATGACAAGGATGATGACCACAAACCCGGCTACACAAAGCACCTCTAGCGCTACACCTACTTGGCAGCGCGTCCTGCTTGCCAGCGCACTTATTTACCCATTCTGGCTTTTAATGGTAGGCAATTTCGCCCCTGCTGAACTATTGGTCGGATTAGCGGTCGCTTTCTTTACGGCTTGGTTATCTAAGCAACATTTGTACATCCTTGACGCGCTCAAATGGCAACCCGCTATGCCCCTGCATCTTGTCGTATATCTTGGCGTGTTTTTGTGGGCTTTAATCCGTGCCAATATTGATGTCGCAAGACGAGTATTGTCGCCACATTTGCCTATTAATCCCGCCATTGTCACCGTTGAAACTCAGTTGCAATCTGACTTAGGTAAGCTGTTGCTGGCAAATAGCATCACCTTAACCCCCGGTACCTTGACCGTAGATGTTGTTGGCAATCACCTGCAAGTGCATTGGATTGACAGCAGTTCAGGACAGGACATGCGTCATGCAACTGCTTTGATTGCGGCGCGGTTTGAATATTATCTCAGCAAATTGGCGAAATAATCATGGAACAGCTATTCGTGGTGCTTGCCTTCGTTTTAGGCGTGACGGCTTTAGGCTTAAGTACCTGGCGTTTATTTCAAGGACCCAGCACCCCCGACCGTCTGGTTGCGGGTGACACCTTAGCCATCATCACTACCGCCGCCCTGGTCTGGTTAGCTCAGTTTTATGGTAATCCAATTTACTTGGATATAGCCCTAGTCTATGCAGCACTGGCTTTTGTCACTGTGGTTTCTGTTGCGCGTATGATTGAACCCCCAGCAAAAAATTCAGAAAATTCATCAGATACTTGAGAAAGAATTAAACCATGCACATTATCGGCTCGCTGTTTATATTTATCGGTGCTTTATTCTTATTTTTCGGTGCATTAGGCTTGTTGCGTATGCCAGATGTCTATAACCGTATCCAAGCCGGCACCAAAGCCACCACTTTAGGCTCTTTGTCCGTTTTGCTCGGTGTGGCTTTTTATTATCCTATTTGGTGGCATAAATTACTGCTGATTGCCTTGTTTATTTTGCTCACCTCGCCGGTAGGCTCTTCTACTTTGGCGCGTGCCGCACATAAAACAGGTTTGCGCCCTTACCGCATTGAATCTGCACCAGGAGAAAAATAATGGCATTCTGGCTAACTCTTATCACAGTCATTATCATGTTAAGTGCAGGTGTCGCTGTCTTGGTGCTGCGCAATTACATGGCAGCCGTGATTGCCGCCTCCGTTGTATCGCTGGCGTTGTCTATTCTGTTTGTGCTGTTGCGCGCCCCTGACGTGGCACTCGCAGAAGCCGCCGTAGGTTCGGGCTTAAGCAGCGTATTATTGGTATTGACTTTACGCCGTGTGGGCTTGTGGCAGATTGAAACAGACGCTTCTTCAACTTCTTCCGACTCAGATAAAGCAGCCTAATTATGATGAGCTTTCGCAACCTTAGTGCCCTGGTTTTTTTACTCGGATTGGCGTTTTTGCTGATTGCCGTTCTCAGCGAATTTCCTTTTAGCAATACCGGCGGTCTTTCCAGTATTGGGCAAAGTATTAATGTGCTGGCACCCAACGAAGTAGGAACAGCCAATACAGTGACAGCCGTATTGTTAGCCTATCGTGCTTTAGACACCTTGGGCGAATTGATTATCCTGTTCGTAGCAGCAACAGCGGCAGGCATGGTGTTGTCTAAATCGCCCAACGAACGAGCGCAAGCGGACACTCAACTCAACGCATTTCCCGCCACCGGCTTCATTTTACAAATCGCCTCACATCTGCTGTTTCCCTTTATGATACTCTTCGGTGCTTACATTATTATTCATGGACACCTAACCCCCGGCGGTGGCTTTCAAGGCGGCGCGATTCTTGGTGCAGCTTTTTTTATTCCCATCCTGACTTCCCCCGCAGGACCCTTTTCACATCATGTCAGCAGCATGGTTGAAGGCTTGGCGGGCAGTGCATTCATTATTATCGGTTTGATCGCCCTGTTTACACAGGGCTATTTTCTTGCCCCGCTAGGCTCACCCGGTGTCGTAGGGGAATTGCTCTCGGCGGGTAGCGTACCTTTACTGTCCGTTGCCATTGGAGTCAAAGTCGGCTCAGAATTGGCAGGACTGATGGCACACTTCACTCAAGCCTAAACTTCACCCAAAAAATTCAGCAGGATTTATCACCCTGTCCTCAACATTTAGGGATTAAGCGCAATGGACAATGTTACTTGGATTCCTATATTTGCCTATCTAGGCGCGATAGGTTTATTTATACTCGGTATCGCCGCGATGGTTTTTTATACCAACCTCATTCGCATCATTCTCGGCTTATTGTTAGTCCAAGCAGGGGTGAATTTATTTTTCATTACAGTAGGCTTTCGCCCACATTCCGCCGCCCCTATTTTTGTTGATAGTGCTATCAGCCAATTAAACACTGTTGGTATGGTTGACCCGATCCCACAAGCCTTAGTTCTGACCGCCATTGTTATTGGTGTAGGCGTGCAAGCCCTCGCCTTAGCACTGGTTATTAAAGTCTATAAATCCTTTGGCACTTTAGAAGTTCCCGTACTCACTGCCAAAATTGCGGCTTTACCGAATGATAAAGACCGCGCTATGCAAACGCCCATGTCGGCGGCTCAAACTGAAGCCGGCATGACTTCAGCAGCCCCCGCCACCACCGCTCAGGAACAAACTGCATGATGGGTCCCATCTTATTGATTGTTTTGCCATTTCTTGGCGCATTTTTGCTTCCCATTGTTTACCAGCGCTACAATCAAGTTAGTTACTGGGCAGCCCCGATTATTCTTATTATCAGCATGATCATCTGTATAGGGCTGTGGTATGGGGTAAATAATATCGGTCCCCAAAGTCTTGTGTTGGGCGGTTTTAGCGCGCCCTTAGGCATTGTTCTCTATATTGATAGTATCTCCATACTATTTATTTTAATGCTGCTTGTCGGTAGTTTGGTGCTATGGCTAGGCACTTGGCATCGGCGCATCAAAGAAGAAATGCTATTACTGCTCATGGTCGGCGGCGGTAGCGGCTTAGTCCTCTCCGGTGACTTATTTAACATCTACGTGTTCTTTGAAATCATCGCTGTCGCATCCTACGGGCTATCCGCTAGCCGTCGTAGCGAACCCTGTGGCTATGCCGCCAGTTTGCGCTTTTTATTACTCGGTGCTTTAGGCTCTGCTTTCATCTTATTAGGCATCGCCATCATCTACGCGCTGACCGGTACCTTGAATTTATCCCACCTCACTTTACTCGCCCCCGAACTTTTACACGGCACCGCTGGACTCACTGCCTTTGCCTTAATGCTCATAGGCTTCGCCGTCAAAGCCGAACTGTTCCCAGTCAATACTTGGGTAAGCGAAGTCTATGCACACGCCCCGGTACGTGTTTCCGCATTGCTGGCAGGCATTATTTCCAAACTCGCCCTGCTGGTGGTATTGCGCCTACTTTTGCTGCTCTATGCACACGAACACGCCTATATGCTGTTACTCAGTATCGGCGTGGCGGGGCTGATCAGCGGAGAACTGGCAGCCTATCATGCCAAAGACCTGCGCCGTATGCTGGCGTACTCCTCTATTGGACAACTCAGCGTCATTGCCATTGCCTTCTCGATTCCCGGACCACTAGGGATTATGAGCGGTATCGCCCTCGCCATCCATCACGCCCTAGTCAAATCAGGCTTGTTTATGCTCAGTGAACAGTGGAAAGGCTCTTTTATCTCCTTACAGGGCGCGGCGACAAGCTCTTGGTTAGCCGCACTATTGCTGATCATTTTTGTTCTCTCCCTCATCGGCATCCCGCCCTTGCCCGGTTTTTGGGCAAAATTTCTACTCTTCAAAGCGGGTTTCACTGCTGGCGGTTGGTATGCCTATGCCATGATTCTAGTCCTGCTCGGTGTCGTGGTCGAAACCGCTTATTTTTTCCGTGTCATTCGTATCATCTATCAAGCTCCACACGGAAAAGCCCCGACACCACCCGATCAACGCGAACTACATCCCGCTTTGGTCATTATGTTATTCCTGCTATTAGTCATGCTGATGATTGATCCGGTCAGCCACAGTTTAGAAACCATCGCCATGCAAGCCGCCGACATAAAAACCTATGTTGACAGCACCTTACCCGCTTGGACACTCAGCCACTAATCAAGAGATCGACAATGTTTGCCCTCAATACTTTACTCCTCTTATCGTTCTTAACCGTGTTACTCGTGTACTTCACTGGACATCGCCGTGATGCAGGCTGGATCGCACTTGCCGCTTACGCGCTGCAACTGCTCGTATTATTGAGCCTAGCGAGTGATATGCAGAACAACATGCTGGTTAAAACCGGCATTGACCTCTTTGTCATGGGCTACACCTTAAGCTGGGGCATGAGCGGCATTGGCTGGTTTTTCGCTATTATTACCCTAGGTGCCGCCCTATTCGCCAGTTGGTTTGCCGCTGGTGACTGGCAGGACAGCCAAAAACACATGCGCGAGCAACACATCGTCCTTGCCGTCAACGTATTTGCCATGCTGGTGCTACTGTGCAGCCAAGATTTTCTGAGTTTATTCATTGGCTGGGAACTGGTCAGTTGGGCAAGCTTCTTAATGATGACCCAAGCTGGTGGCAAAGCCGCTGATGCCGCCTATCGCTACTTGATTTACGCAATGGTAGGCGCAATGGCGTTATTCGCTGCTATCGTGTTAATCATCGTCAACATCGGCTCCCATCAATTTGCCGATTTCTGGGCATCTATCCCCTTGCTATCAGATAGCCTGTTATGGACCTTAGTCCTGCTATTTTTCACCGGTTTCAGCATCAAAATGGCTATCCTGCCCTTCCATCTTTGGCAAGCCGATGCATACGCTGAAACCCCCGGTGCCAATGCCAGTTTCCTCAGCGCGATTGCCGCCCGCATGGGTCTGTTCGCCCTCGCCATCATCCTCTTACAACCCATTGGCATTGAACGCCTGCAACACCTGATGATGCCCGTCTTCAGCTTTATTGATGCGCAATCCTTACTACTCTGGATTGCTGCACTCACCGCCATTATTCCCACCTACATTGCCCTGCAACAAAGCGATGCGCGTCTGCTACTGGCTTGGCACGGCATCGGACAAGGCGGCTTAATGCTGCTCGGTATCGCGGTTGGTTCGTCACTAGGTGTTGCTGGTGGATTACTCCACGCCTTCAACTACGCCACCTATCAAGCCGCACTCTTCTTAGCTGTCACCGCCGTGCTATACCGCACCGGCACCACCGACCTAGACAAACTCGGCGGACTCATCACCCGAATGCCTTGGACCTATGTAGTATTACTGCTTGGCATTATTGGCTTAGCAGGCTTACCGCCGATGAACGGCTTTGTCTCCAAATGGCTGATTTACAAATCCTTACTCGATCAAGGAATGCCCATGTTACTGGTCGCCGCCAGCATCAGCACCTTGGGAACCATTCTCAGTGTTTATAAACTCATTCACAATATCTTTTTGGGACAACTGCGCAAAGCGCATTACGAAGTCAAAGAAGTGCCATTATCCATGCTCCTGCCCATGCTGATTTTAGCCATTCTCGGCTTTATCACCGGCTTAATGCCCGGTTTAGCCCTCAGCCTAGTCGATAAAGCACAAATGGCATTAGGCTACGGCACCTTACCGCATCATCTCGGCGGCTTAGAATTAGGGACTGGCAGCCTCAACATGCTATGGGTGGTCGGCATCCTGATTTACGGCATCGCCATCGGCGCAGTGATTTTCTACCTGTTTGGCGGTCGTCGCCACATCACGCACCAATGGGATAACTACGCTGGCGGACATTTTCTCTCTGCTGATACGCCTTATCACTACTCGCACAACTTCTATCCCGGACTGATGCGCGTGATTGGCGGCTGGTTTCGCCATCAAGTATTAAACATCGAAATAGGTATTCGCCATTTTACTCAATGGAGCGGCGAATTGTTTTACCGTTTTTACCAAGTCAATCATCCCGCCTTGTATATGTTGATGGTCACAGTCTTGGCGATGGCGTTGATTGTGTGATATTGGCTGTCGCTCGCTGCAAGCGGCTTTGCTAGTAGCACAGCACTCGCAGGGACAGATGTATCATCTGCACCTGTGCGTTGTGGGGCTTGAAGCATTCCACTCGTTCCCACGCTCTGCGTGGGAACGAGGCTTATGCAATCTATAGCGAAAATACATCAATTATCGAGATCATTAATGAATACAAACAGTTTTGATGATTTTATTCAACAACAAACAAAATCTGCTCAAACAACACCCATTGATTGGGGGCAGCGTCTAAAAGAGTGGATGAGCCATTTAGATACATTTTATTCATCCGTTGAGGCGTACTTAAAACCCTATATTGATGCTGGAAAACTGAGTATAGATAAAACTCAAATTCATTTACAAGAAGAATATATCGGTGAATACGATGCCCAACAATTAATTATACATTTAGGAAATAATACAATCCGACTACAACCCATAGGAACTCGCTTAATAGCCGCAAAAGGGCGCGTTGATATGTTAGGTCCTAAAGGTGATGTCAAATTTGTGTTAGTCAACAAAAATTATTCTGGACCAGAAATAAGTGTGCGCATAGCGGCTAAGGGAGAAAAGCTCACATCGGAAGAAAAAGCCGAGTCAGTTATTGAATGGGCTTGGAAAATTGCGACACCCCCACCTTATATTAGTTACATTGAACTTAATCAAGAGTCGTTTCAATCTGCTTTAATGGAAGTTGTAAATGGTTAGGCATAGCAAAGATAGCAAAGTTAGTTTTTCAGGTTCAGAGCAAAAAATTAAGGATATAAATCAACATTATACATATATTAAATCATCTATAAATTTGTATTTTTCGTCTGCAAACCCTCAAGCAGAACTGCTTTTTGTTGGAAAATCTGCAATTGAGTTAGCTGAAGAACTCAATACTGTTTCTGAAGAAAATGAAAAGCTTATTGTTCTAAATATTCTGTCTGCACTTGAAGCCGCATTTCGTATTGACTATCTACAGCGTTGTTATAAGCGAGAAAAAGACGATTTATCAGTGGCATTTAGACAAATTCATCAACAAAAAGGAAATAGGGCATCGCTAGAAGATGATATATTTGACTCTTGGAAAAAGCATAGTAATGTCTCAAGTCAAATCATTTCAGACTTAAAAAGTGTATTCAAGTATAGGCACTGGTTGGCTCATGGTCGTTATTGGACACCGAAACTTGGACGCAGATACGATTATTCTTCAATTTTTTTACTAGGGCAATTGGTCATTAATAGTTTTCCATTAAAGTGTTAATCATGAAGGCATATAAGTTGAATTCTACTCGTTCCCACGCTCTGCGTGGGAACGAGCAAAAACTGGACAATCTACATTAGGAACAAAGCACATGAACCTGGGTGAACTCTTTATAGACATGGTATTAATGCCGTTAGTGGCATTTATCGTAGGACTGGCATTGGTGCTGATGATGCGGCGGGTACGTGCGGGCATTGAACGGCGCGTTGGACCGCCGCTGCTACAACCGATTTACGACATCGTCAAACTCTACAGCAAAGAAACCCAGATTTCTCACGGATACATGCACGACATCGCCGTAATGATGCTGATCGGCGGTTACATCGCCGCAGAAATTTTCATTCCCGTCCCTGGCATGAACGGGCTTGCAGCGCACGCCGATTTAATTACCCTGATGTATTTGCTTATGGTGCCGATGCTCGGCATGGCGTTAGGCGTAGGGCAAACTGCCAATCCCAACGGCTCTATCGGCATCTCCCGTGCCTTGACAGCGATGCTGGCGTATGACGTGCCTTTTATTATTGTCGTTGCCGGAGCGGCTGTCACTTACGGTACAACCAACCTAGTCGATATTATCAACATCCAACAGCAACAAGGCTGGGGCTTAGTGCAAATGCCACTGCTGGCGATTGCCGGCTTACTCGCCATGCACGCCATGATGGGCAAAGAGCCTTTTGAAATCTACGTTGCCCCCGCCGAGATTGCCACCGGACCTATGGTCGAAATGAGCGGCAAATACATGGGCGCGTTATTCGTCATGCAGTGCTTCCAGCTTTATACCATCGGCGTACTCTATACCACGCTATTCTTGGGCGGCGGTGCAAACTGGCTAGTGTTTCTCCCCAAAGTCTTTGCCGTTGTGTTTTTCTCGGTTGCCGTCACCAATGTATTTGGACGCTATCGCACTGAAGATGCGATTACTTGGTTATGGAAATGGCCTACCCTCATTGCTTTGCTAGGCTTAGCAATTGTAGTCGCTTAAACCAACAAAACCGCCGTGCTTATACCCCAAAAGGTTTAGTGTCTGCCAACTATCCCTTCAAATCCGAATAAAGGTCAATTGTAAGCATAAAACAGCAATCCCGCTTATTTAAAGAAGTTGGGATTGTAACCGTTCACGCCCCACGCCAAACCTGACAGGTCTTCAAGACCTGTCAGGTTTTTACTGGGAGAGATGTGAACGCTCACGTTGGATTGATTGGAATCTGCGTAGTGATTGATGGGTTTTCGGACAGCCTCCTAGTAAAAACCAAAAACCTTGCAGGTTTTCAAAACCTGCAAGGTTTAGCGGAGTATCTGAACAATTATGGCTGCGTCAGCGCGGGAGTGCGAAATTACTCATGCCGCACAGAGTGCCGGGACGAGGACAACCTCAAGCGTCGGCGAATTGCCAATTTTGCATTTCTTCCGCATCATTGACATCTTCATAATGCACTGTGCGTTGCCGCACTTCAGGCTTTGGGACTGGAGTGCCGCCCTCCTCCCCAGCTATCGTCATTTTTTGTGGTAAACGGATGAAAAAAGTGCTGCCTTTACCAACTTCACTTTCGACCTCAATACTGCCACCCATGATTTTGCAGAATTGACTGGTAATGCTTAATCCCAAACCCGCACCGTCAAATTCACGGGTAGAAGAATCATCGGCTTGGGTAAAGGCATCAAACAGCGTGCTAAACTTCTCTTTTTTAATCCCCATCCCCTGATCCTGCACGATAAACAAGACTGAGACGGGCGCGGTGGCGGATGCCAATTTAACGGTCAGTAGCACTTCGCTGTCCTTAGAAAACTTCGCCGCGTTGCTGAGTAAATTAATCAGGCATTGGCGCAATTTAACCTTATCGGTGTACATAGGAAGTAAATCATCAGCCAGCTCTAGGCGCAGTGTATTTTCGTTTTTGTCCATTAGGGGCTTAACCAGTACGGCAATATCATTGAGCAATTCCGGCAGTTGTATCACTTCCGGGGCGACTTCCATTTTACCCGTTTCGATTTTTGTGATGTCGAGAATATCACTAATAATGCTCAATAAATTCGCGCCCGCTCCGCGAATGCGCTCCAAATCTTCGGAATAATTGGTGTGTCCGTCGTCTTCCAAGTCTTCTTGCAGTATTTCGCTGTAGCCAATAATCGCGTTCAGTGGTGTGCGCAATTCGTGGCTCATATTGGCAAGAAAACGGCTTTTTGCCAAATTCGCAGCTTTGGCTTCCTGCATGGCAGCTTGCAATTCTAAGCCGCGTTGCTCTAGCTGCACGACTTTTTGCGCAAGTTCTTGATCGTAAGCGCGAAATTTGACATCTGTAATGGCTTTTAACAAATCCATAATGCGCCCAATGCCGCAATATTGACCATTTTTTGTAATCAAAAAATCTTCCGTTACCGGAAACTGCATGTTATCTGTCAAATATTGACTGGCTTCTTCCAACGAAGTTGAGTTTTCAAGAATCAGCGGGCGGTCGTGCATGAATTGCTTGATCGGCTTTTTACCATACAACTCACGCCCATAATTCAGCAGAAAAATGCGTAAAATGCGGTAGCGACTAATGATACCAATCGGTTTACCCTCTTCAACAATCGGCAGAGATAATAATTGGCGGTTTTGTTCAGATAAAAACAACTCGCCAACACTCTCTACGTTCGAGTTAGGATCAATAGGGGAGATTGGGACAATCAGCGCAGAAACTGTTTCTTTATTTGACATAAGCTCAGTCTTGCTGTAGTGACTCGTAAAGGCTAAAAACGCCATAAAAATAAGGGGTTATACGCATACTCGTCAGAAATTGCTGGTTTCTTATTTAACGCATTGTTCAAAGGTGGTTTCTGAGGGGCGCGGTACATCCGGGCAGGCTTCATTGTAGGCGGTGTGTGTGACAAAAAAATTAAGTTTTGTAACTATTTGGTCAAGGATGCCATAAATAAAAATTGTTGGCATATCCATGGCTGATGGTGACTAACAGATACAACTCCAATGCAAGCCCCCGACTGTTCCAAACCGTTATGTATGACAATCCCAATTTTTTAAGTACACTGCGCCCTGCCTGAAACGGCTCTCATGGGCTTTTGTGCAAGCGGTGCGCCGCAGGTGGCTGACTTGCTGGGAGTGGCTGACTTCTAAGTCAGCCAAGTGGCGAAGCCGCTTCAATCGCCTACGGCGATTTGGCTAAGCTGGTGCTTAGCCACTCCCAAGCAAGTTTCCTTCCCACGCAGAGCATCACTGCCGTTAAGTTAAGGCTGGGAGTGCTAATCTCCTAATTAGCGCAGCGGCTGAAAGCCGCTTGTGCGGGTCGGGAGACCCGCACTCCCAGAGGCGTTTTGCCACTCACTCAATGGCAGTGACGCAGAGACTGGGAACGAGGGCAAAAAAAAGCGCGGATGAGTCATCATCCGCGCTGTTTAAGTGAAGAGAAAAAGCCGCTTAATCTACGGCATCCACACTGACGATACCGACACCTGTGTCAGCCGTCATAGGCTGCATAGACACCGTATAAACCGCCGGATTACCTGCTTCTAAATCACGCAAAATGGCTGCATCACGGCTGTCTCGCGGGACTAAATTCGCGGACAAACCTTGAATTTCTCCAGCACGCGCATGACCCCCCCAATTTTCAACGCGCTCCAGCACATCCCCCGTGCCGTTGCTCAGATTCAAGCGCACCAACTCCAATTTGGGATTTAACGCACCGGACATATTGTTATCTACCCGCAAGCCGCGTAGCAAGGCTTTCAACGAACCACCACCTTGCACCACAAAGCCCGCGATTGCATTCCCTTGTCCAGCTTCGACCGCGCAACGTCCGCTGATATTAGTCAAGCGGCTAGTGGTGCTATTGTCGTCCAAATCATCCACACCGACAATACCGATGCCACTTTGCAACTTAGGTGTACCAATCGCAGTATAAACCCCTGCTTCCAAGTCCATCAGCAAGGCGGCATCCACTGCTTGCGTAGGTATCAGGTTCGCGCTCAAAGTCGCCACCTCATTGCCACGCACGTCATCGCGCCAATTATCATTGCTGGTCACCACCTGCCATGAACCTGCCACCAAACGATAGAGGGTCAACTGCATATCCAAAGCAGGCGACAGGCTATTGACCTGCAAACCACGCAATAGCACTTTTTTACTGCCCGTGCCGTCAATCACAAAGCCAGCTACTGCATCTTTGGGACTCGGTTGGATGTGGCAACGGACACTGATATTGGTAAGGCGATTGGCGTAAGAAGTGACCCCCGTGATGGCGGTGGTCATGCTTTGAGCATTGCCGCTCAGTGCTGCACTGACGGGTGTTGAAGCATTTGCGGTGATGTTCAATGTGGCTTGTTTTGCACCTTCAGTATTCGGTGCAAAAGCAACAGTAACACCGCATTGTGCATGAGCTGCCAGACTGGATTGACAGGTAGTCGATTGAATCACGAAGCTGTCAGCATGTGCGCCTTCTAACACGGGCGTATTTAAGCTCACACTGCTGCTGCCATTATTCGTGACAGTAAAGGTGTGAGGTGCTGGGACGGTTCTTAAGGCGTTGTACGCATTCAAACGTCCGCCCGTGACACTCCGATTGGTAAGCTGCGTTTTCTTATCCACGCTTGACATCAACAGTGCTTTCAAATGATGGGCTTTCAAGTAAGGATATTTAGCGCGCAACAACATCGCCGCGCCTGCAACATGCGGTGATGCCATAGAAGTGCCACTCCAAGCGGCGTATTGATTATTTGGCAGCGCACTTAAAATAGCGACACCCGGCGCGCACAAATCCACGCTTGTTTGTCCATAGTTAGAAAAACTTGCCAGTGCATCTCTATTATCAGTAGCACAGACGCTGACGACATTGCTCAAGTTATAGGCGGCTGGATACATCGGGCGACTATCCGCATTTAGTCCGCTGTTCCCTGCTGCGGCAACAAATACACTGCCTTGTTGACTGGCTGCGGCAATCGCATCTGCCAATGCCTGTGAATAACCACCACCTCCCCAACTGTTGTTGGTGCAGGGAAGTTTCATCTTGTTGGCATATTCTATCGCACGAATCGCACCTGAAATGGAACCAGAACCGCCCGCCGAGAGGAATTTCACCGCAACGATTTTACCCGTCCAGTTGACACCGACAACGCCGCTACCATTGTTGCCGACACCCGCCATAGTCCCAGCGACATGAGTGCCATGTCCGTGGTCATCCATTGGGTTGCCGTCGTTATTGTAAAAATCATAGCCATAGACATCATCGATATAACCGTTGCCGTCATCATCCTTGCCGTTGCCTGCAATTTCTCCCGGATTTTTCCACATATTTGCAGCGAGGTCAGGATGGGTATAATCCACGCCCGTATCAATCACCGCGCAGACCGAATCCGCACTGCCACGGGTAATGTTCCAAGCTTCGGAAGCATCAATATCCGCATCATTGCTATTGTGCATTCCCCATAACTCGCCAAAGCGCGAATCGTTAGGCGTAGCAATGGATTCCACCACATAATCAGGTTCTACATAATCCACTGCGGCATACAACGGAGTCTGATTAGCGGCAACCTCTGACTGTGCATCAGCCACCTGCCAAACTTCCGCATTAATTGAATTGAGGGTGTATAACAAAGTTGCACCACGCGCTTGACGTATTGCCGCTTTCTCCGATGCTGACGTAGCAGGCTTAAATTTGAAAATCACTCGGTTCGGACTTGCCGTAGCGGACGGGTCTGCTTGAATAGCGGTACTGCGGCGGGTTGTTCCAGCCTTTGTTAGCGGCATCTCAGCAAACTGAAAACTGCTGGGCGTGATAGTCAAATTGGCACTGCCTGTCGTCACCGTCACCGTTCTTTCAGCGGTTGCGGTCAAGCCATCATTGTCCGTCACTTTCAATCCTGCCACATAAGTGCCGGCAGAATAAAAAGTCACCACGCGGGTGGTGCCTTGTGCAGTATTACTCACGCCATAATCCGCGCTGCTGGTGCCTAGACCGCCCATCACTGAACCATTCATTGTCCAGTCATATTTGACAATTTGTCCGTCTGGATCGTTAGAAGCCGAATAATCCAACGTCACTTTCAAAGGAGCTGGACCGCTGTCTGGTGTCGCAGTGAAAGACGCGATGGGGGCTTGTTTGCCTGCTGTCACCGTCACCGTTCTTTCAGCGGTTGCGGTCAAGCCATCATTATCCGTCACTTTCAACCCCACCACATAAGTGCCGACAGAATAAAAAGTCACCACGCGGGTCGTGCTTTGTGCAGTATTACTCACGCCATAATCCGCGCTGCTGGTACCTAGACCGCCCATCACTGAACCATTCATCGTCCAGTCATATTTGACAATTTGTCCGTCTGGATCGTTAGAAGCCGAATAATCCAACGTCACTTTCAAAGGGGCTGGACCGCTGTCTGGTGTCGCAGTGAAAGACGCAATAGGGGCTTGTTTGCCTTGCGTTTGGGTCAAATTAAACGTCTTTCCTGCAATAGTGAGTGTCCCCGTGCGCTGCGTTGCCGTATTAGCCTGCACCGAATAGCTCACCGTACCGCTACCCGTGCGGCTGCTGCCAGCAGTAATGCTTGACCAACTTTGATTACTGCTTGCCGTCCATGCACAGGCGGAATGAGAAGCCGTGACCGTCACGCTGCCGGTTTCTGCATTGGCTGAATGGGTTTTGCTGGTAGGACTGAGGCTATAACTACAAGTCAAAGCACTTTGCGTTACGTTAAACGTCTTTCCTGCAATAGTGAGCGTCCCCGTGCGCTGCGTTGCCGTATTAGCCTGCACCGAATAGCTCACCGTACCGCTACCCGTGCGGCTGCTGCCAGCAGTAATGCTTGACCAACTTTGATTACTGCTTGCCGTCCATGCACAGGCGGAATGAGAAGCCGTGACCGTCACGCTGCCGGTTTCTGCATTGGCTGAATGGGTTTTGCTGGTAGGGCTGAGGCTATAACTACAAGTCAAAGCACTTTGCGTTAAATTAAACGCTTTTCCTGCAATAGTAAGCGTCCCCGTGCGCTGCGTTGCCGTATTAGCCTGTACCGAATAGCTCACCGTACCGCTACCGGTGCGGCTGCTGCCAGCAGTAATGCTTGACCAGCTTTGATTGCTGCTTGCCGTCCACGCACAAGCCGAATGAGAAGCCGTGACCGTCACGCTGCCGGTTTCTGCATTGGCTGAATGGGTTTTGCTGGTAGGCGAAATACTGTAAGAGCAATTTTGCCCAACAGACACCGTTTGATACACTTCGCTGCTGAATAAGCCGCTGTTGTCTTTGACTTTCAAGCCCACGGTGTAATTGCCGTTGGTTTTGAACACAACCGTCAATATGCGCCGCGTGACAGTGACATTGCTACCATTCACATTCACCGTTTCAATACTGCCGCCCTGTACCTCATAAGCGGTGGTCGTGGCATCCAAAGCGATCGCTTGACCGTTGATGGTGTAATGGTATTCCACCACTGTGCCGTCACTGTCGCTGGAGGCACTGGCATCCAGGGTCACGGTCAACGGTGCGCTGCCTGAAGCGGGCGTGGCGGTGAAGGATGCGCTGGGTTCGGCGTTGCTATCACCAATTAATTGCTTAATTTCGTCAGACGATAAGGCGCGATTATACAAACGAATTTCATCTAACATACCATTAAGGGGATACCAAATATCACTGTATTTTCCTAGAAAGAGGTCTTGTTGATTAGCAATTGAAAAATCAATAGATTGGTTAGTCATTGATTCTGCTAATTCCCCATTTAAGTAAACCTGTGCAGTATTGGTGTCTTTCGAGATGACGTATGCAACATGCAACCAATCGTTCAGTAATGCATAAGGTGTACTACTGCCGACACTAAGTCTCGGAGAATTATAGCGATTATTTAGTAACCAAACAGATGCCGTTGTATTTTCACTACTCAATACTTTGGCCGCATAGCCTGCTCGATCATGACTTTTTGCTAAAAATACATGCGAACCTGACGGGACTTTACTGCCATTCCCATTCATTCCCTGTTCACTATTGAGTTTTACAAAACCAGCAATGGTTAAATAACGATCAACTTGCAATGAAGCAGAGTTGACAACTCGAATGTGTCCAGGATTATCAAAACCACCAAAATTTGCAGCACCTCCTCTGACACCTGTAGCTGTACTTACGCCGCCCCATTGATAACCATCATTATTATTGCCTGAACAATCTTTGCCGAGATTGTTTAAATCGTCAAAACAGTAATAAGCCACTAATCCCGTATTAGTTGCATGGACAACATTAGATAAAAACAACGAAAAAATAATAACGTGACAAATAAATAATAGCTTTGTCAGGCTATTTGATGTGAGACGTGAGACGTGAGACGTGAGACGTGAGACGTGAGACGTGAGACGTGAGACGTGGCAATTTTAACCACCTTACTAATGGAATAAACATCAGGGTTCTCCTTGAGTTAACAACAATGACATAAACCAGTGATTCGACAATACTCACATTAAAATAATTGCTGATGAGGTAACATCAACAGTAGCCACTGTACCACTGAAAGAATATTGGCTCAACTCAAATAATCGCTATTTTTAATGATTAAAATAATGACTTATGTCATTTTTTGTCACATTTTTCTAAAAGTAGCCCTGTAGGGTGCGCGACATCTTTTCGTCGCGCACGCGGGATAATGACAAGCTGCCGAGCA
>CAZOSP010000072.1:0-21053 GCA_964582525.1 uncultured Thiomargarita sp.
GCCTACGGCGGCGGTGCTAAGTCTTACGATTAGCACTCCCATGCGGGAATCCAGCACCGTTCCATTTTTGCCTCGAAGGGGTTAGCATCGGAACAAAAGCGCAATCTGTTTGGTCGCCAAAAACCTCTAAAATTGAATAATTTTCACCACCCCAGATACTATCTGGAGTGACGAAAATCTAGGCGGTGTTTGATCCGGATTTTGTTCTCGATAACTTTGCTTAAACTTACTGGGTTTACTTGAGTTACGCGAATCATCTTGGGAATAATCTTTTCAAACCGCCCGTCATGATGAATCAATGACTTACGATGAATTTTCGTCATCCCAGGCGGAATGTGAGCGGATGCTCAATTCCAAGCACAAGAAGGCGCGTGCGCTCGCGGTAGAGTTTCTCAATGACTGGGATGCGATCTTCATGGTATTGCGCCATCCGCATTTGCCCTTGACCAATAACGAGGCTGAACGTGCGTTGCGGCATTGGGTGATCATGCGCAAAATCTGCTATGGCACCCGCACGGAGGAAGGCACTCGCGTGTTTGCGCTATTGGCATCGGTGATTGACACCTGCCGCCAACGTGGCGTGTCTCCCTGGCGCTATTTGGAGCAGGTGATTCGAGAAAGACGTGCGGGTAGAAATGCACCGCCGCTGCCGCCTACTCCTATTTCGGGGGTGGGGGTCTGAATGGTTACATCCAAACAGCACAAGTGGCTGTCAGCCGCCGCGCTAATCAGGAGATTAACTCCCACAGCCTAGTCGTCATCATCCTCCATCACTGCTTGCCAGCGACGGCTTTCAAAGGTGAAGCGATGAACCCAATGCCCCATAAAAAAGGCTAAAGCCAAACCCAGCACAATCAGAAAATAGCGGGCAACGATCACGCCTTCATAAAGCTCGATAAACAAAGGCGGCGGGGTCTGTAAAGAACTGCTGTCAAATTCAACGCTTAAAAGGTATTCACCGGCTTTGGGCAATTTGAATAACGCCTTAGCTTCGCGTGAGCCTTCGCTCCAATAGCCATCACTGTCGTGTCCTTCGTAAAAAGAAACTTCTTTGCCCAAAGCAAATGCAACCGTTTCCCCCTGCTGAATGACAATATCGTATGCCGCCCAATGATTGCTTAAAGAATTGACATTCAAGCGCAGTTCAAGCAACTGTTGGGGGTCTTCTATTTTGAAAGGAACGGCGCGTTGTTGCTGAAAATCAATCGCGCTAAAGCTGTGTTTAACGCGCTCTTGTCCGCCGAAGTTCATCAACCCAATACTCACTAAGGCGACAAACGCCAACAGCGCGAAATAACCGCCAGCTTGCCCCATAGCACTGATTAAGCCGCGCTGATAGGGCTGTGCCATGTGTATGCCTTGCGGTTTGCGCTGATCTTTACGCTCTACTTCAAAGTTTTTGTGAATAATCTCAGGTTCGAGATATTCGCCGCGATAATATTCCTCTTCTTCAGCACTTTCTTCGTAGCTTAAAGCCAGCGGCGGCGCAGTCGCCTCAGTGATTTTATACCAGTCGCCTTGCTTGGCGAGCCAAGTCAATTCGCCTTCGACATATTGAATTTTAGCGCGGTATTGTTCATACAAGGCAAATCGTTGTTTGCCCAAAAACACCGGCGATTTGAGCTTAAAATATTCCACTTTAGCCGGACGCGGCATATCGCGGGTGCGGCGGTTAAACACAAAATGCCCATTTTCATAACTCAGCCAATGATAACCGTGCGTCGCTGAGTAAATTTGCAAATCCAGCCAGCCATAACCGTCTTCGGTGACATATTCCAGCATACCGATAACGGTAAATTCGATGTCTTGAATTTTGCCCGTCGCGCCAATCGCCAAGGGTGAAAAGGGACGTGCGCCGTTGCGGAATTGCTGCACCACTCGGTAGCCGGCGTGGCTGTCCATCACGGCACCGCAATAAGCACAATTCAAACTGCGTACCCGATGTCCGCCGTGCAGTTCCAGCGGCGCACCGCATTGGGTGCAATGAATGCTGCGTACATCGCTCATAAGCGTTTCACCTCAAAAGGATCAACCCATTGTCCTTGATGCGCGGAGATGTCCCCCTTAGACAGCTCCAGCGTCATTAAACGCCCCTGCGCACCGCTTAAATGTACATAATCAAAAGTATCGCCCACCATCAGCAATTCCGGAATTTCGCCCTGCAAGCCGATACATTTCGCCACTCCACGCTCAGTAACGCGCCAATTTTCGCCATTTAATTCAAGCGTTTTGCCCATTTGCAAATCGGGCGCGAAAGGTTTACCTTGCAATTCTACAGGTTGCTCGATAGCAATATCGCCTTCATCCACACTGATCCAACGTCCTTCACCATCACTCATTAACGCCCACCATTCATCCCAATAGCCATGCGCGTACTCAAAACGCAGCAGTCCAAGCAGCGTAAAGGTGTATTGGCGATACTGAAAATCCGCATACAATTCAAACAGCGAAGGGTAGTCCGCCATGACAGACTCTAAGCCGCGCAATTTCACCGCCTTGTCTTCTAAAAACAAACCTGCGCCACAATGTGGGCAAGTCATAATTTTAGTGTAGCGGAATTTCAGTGTCAGCGGCGCGCCGCAGGCGGCACAGTTGTAAGCAGGATAAGGATTGTTCATAATCAGTTAATCCGCAAGGTAGAATGCGGTGAGGCACGAACCGCATCATTATGATGATTTTCAATGCAAGCCCTGAAAGCGTTTCACCCTTTAGAATCGCTCAATTTTATGCAATCGCGTAAAATTTAGAGATCAATGATAACAAAGCCCGGTAGGGTGCGCGACATCTTTATCGTCGAAGCACGCACGATAATGGCACGCTGCCGAGCATTCGCGTTCGCGCCGCATTCCCAAGTGGCATTTGGGAACGAGGACCTGGCGCAAACCCTACTGGCTAACATGAATAGTCAAATAGGGTGATAAATCTATTGCCTAAAGGCGAAGGTTTTAAGCTTGCGTGGGACTCATAAAATTGACCCATTTGGTGCTGTCGCTTGCTGAGACACATGATTGAAAGGCAGCACCCCTTGATACTTGATAAAGCAAAAAATGCAGTTTCTAGCGGCTATGAGTATAATTGCCCGCTAACGCACTTTCCTCTGTCTCACCCCATGCTCAAAAACCTATCAGGTTTTTGGCATATACCCAACGGCATTTCACTACCATGGAACAACGCCAATTTTTAAGCCTATTGGTTGCTATGATATGGCTCATCACGCCTACGGCAACATTTGCCGACCCCTTTGCCAGTCAAAACACGCCTTACTACGGACCCGTGCAGAGTGGAGAAACTTTATGGAAAATAGCGCGAAAAATACGCCCCGATGTCAGCTTGAGTTATTACCAAGTCATGCTTGCTTTATTGAAAGCAAATCCCGCTTCTTTTCAAAATTCCTGCAATCTAAACACCCTAAAAATCGGTTCAAATTTAATTATTCCCTCTATAGAAGACATGCGATTTTATACCCATGCGCAAGCCAGCAAGAAATTTAGCCAACAAGTTGAAAATTGGGAAATGTTTACTAAGCATGGAATGCCTATTCAATGTGAAAACACCACCACCAATGATTCACTGTTGAATAATAAATTCCATAGTGATGCAGCTATTGATAACCATAGAGTAGATGAGCCCGCCCAGCAACAAGCAGCAGTAAAACTAGCCTCAGAAGACGCTATTAGCACACATAATACGCTGACGAGCATACCTATTGCACCTTCTCATACTGAAATTACAAATACTTCACCACCAAGCAATATAAGTTCTCATGTCGATACGCCAGCATCCTCTTCGCAAAGCTCGCATATTGTCTCTGCATCCTTAAAACAACTATTTTCTATAGCATTTTGGAGCGCGTTATTGAACGGTTATGTTCCGCAACCCGCCACAACCGCGCTACTGATTTTCATAGTGAGCCTATTTGCTCTTGGCTTATTGATGTTTTTTTTATATAAAATTAGTGACAACACAAGCTCAAGAATACCTTTAACCGCTCAACAAAAAGAACAAAAAAGCCTAGACAAAGCCACCGAAGAAATCAATAGTGAGCTTGCCCATAATGCCGACGATCTACAAGGCAAAGTAGAATTGCCTCAAGCAAGTGTCATTGCCGAGCGTCCATTTGGATGGTTTCTTGCCGTCGCTGTACCCCTATTTTTATACTTCTGGATGCAGTATCAAAGCGACTTAAATCAAAACTCCATTATATTTTTGGCAATTATTTCTATTCCCCTCATTATGTGGATGTTTTCTTTACTGCCAGACTTTGTACCTGCCCTATTTGCCGTATTACTCTGTTTATTATTTGGTCTTGCCCCGCCCGAAGTCGCACTCTCTGGTTTTTCCTCTAATGGTTTTCTACTAACCTTTAGCGTGCTAGGGCTAGGGGTAGTGATTACCAGTTCTGGTTTAACCTATCGTTATACTTTATTAATGCTTAAATGGCTGCCTGAACATACAGTTTGGTATCAATTTGCTTTATTTTTTACCGGCGTTTTATTTACCCCCATCGTCCCTTCTATTGCTGGGCGTGCTGCCATTAGCGCACCGATTTTGCGCAATATGACACAAGGTTTAGATGCCAAAACCAAACAACGCTCAGCAGGAATGCTTTATTCAGGTGGTTTAGACGGTATTAGTTTTGTTTCGGCAATTTTCTTAACCAGCGCACCCGCAAATTTAATCATTTTCGGTATGTTACCGCAACAAGAACAACAAGCCTTTCAATTCATGTATTGGCTTTATGCAGCCTCGCTCACCGGCATTATCATGCTTATCCTCTATTTGGTGGTGTCTGCCATTTATTTTCGTGCCTATCATAAAGTAGATGTCAGCAAAGTCGAGATTAAAGAAAAACTTAAACACATGGGAGACATGTCTTGGCGTGAATGGTGGGCTTTAGCCGGCATTATTGTATTGGCTATTGGCATTATGACAGCCAGTACACATAAAATTAAAATACCCTTCGTAGCTTTTACTGTCTTTTTTGTTTTATTATTTCTAGGCGTATTAACACGCGATGAGTTTGTGAGAAAAATAGACTGGGCATTTTTATTCTTATTGGGTTGTCTCATTGGTGTATTAGCCACTATGAATTATTTAGAAATTGACAAGCTCTTATTGCTGCAATTATCTACTTTAGGTGATTACATGCGGCATGATTTTCATGTATTTGTTTTTATTTTATCTATGACTATTTTGATAGTACGTTTGTTTATTCCCATTAATTCAACCATTCTGATTTTTGCCACGGCATTATTACCTATTGCTAGTGCCAGCGGGGTCAGCCCTTGGTTAATTGGTTTTATTATTTTGATTATGGCAGAAACCTCTTTCTTTAATTATCAATCACCTCATATTCTCTATTTTTGCAGTGTCGGCAAAGGCGATTTAGAATTTAATGAATGGTCAATTACTGTATTTAAGGGCTTATTAGTGATTGTCAAACTGATTGCAATTTATGCCTCCATTCCCTTCTGGCTCAGTATCGGTGTCCTATGAAAACTATTACCATTAGTCAATTTTTAAGCGTTGCTTTACTCTTCATCGTGCTTGTTAGTGTACTGATATTTAACTTTAATAAACCGCGTGTCATGGTGTTGCATAGTTACAATACAGATTATTCTTGGACACGCGATGTCAATGTTGGATTCAATCGTATCATGGAGAAATGGACGAATTACTCTGTTGTTTGGCATTATATGGATACTAAAAAACATAATGACGAAGAATGGCTCACCCGTTCGGGTATTATTGCGCGACGCGCGATTGATAAATGGCAGCCGAATGTACTCATTGCCGTTGATAACTTTGCTCAAGAACTTGCCGCCCAGCATTATATTAATAGAAATGATATAAGCATTGTATTTGCTGGCATTAATGGTTCTATTGAGCCGTACAATTATCATACTGCCAGCAATGTCACCGGTATTTTAGAGCAACGTCAATTAGAAAGTTTGCGCGATACTATTATGGTTCTTGAACAATCCAAAGCTGAAAAATATAAACAGCCAGCGACAGAAAAAATACGTTTATTTTATATTATGGATTCGTCTAAATCCGTGTTAGGTGATAAAAACTATATTGATAATTACGACTGGCAACCTTTAGACTATGTGGGTTCTTTTGCAGCAAAGGATTGGACTGAATGGCAACAAAAGATTTTACAAATGGAAAGCAAAACGGATTACCTCTTTGTCACCAATTACCGAAAATTATCACGTTCAGCAAGCGATCCGAGCTTTGTCCCAGCCAACGAAGTAATGACCTGGACCGAAGCCCATTCACCGGTGCCGGTGATTGGTTTACAGGTGTTTAATGTAGAAGATGGCGGCATGTTATCAATTGGTGTATCTCCCTTTGAACAAGGCGAGGTTGCTGCCAAAATGGCGCAAACCATTATTCGTGATAAACGTATTGCTGCTAGTATTCCTGTCGTACCTAATCACCACTTTATTGTCGCCATGCGTAAGCCCGCTATGCTTAAACGCAATCTTAAATTACCACCCATCTATGAATCTTTTAGTCGCGCAACCAATACCTATTTTGAGTAACCGGCAATGACAACTATCTATCAAAAATCTGCCGTCTCTCTCACCCAAGTTGCTCAACTCATTCATTTTGATGTTCACTCCAGTGCTTCTATTATTCTGTCCATTTCTCCTTGTCGCAGTGGTACAACCATTCTACTGCGTGTGTTTGCCGCCAGTGGCGTACAAGCACATTTTCAACAAGTCAAAAATATACTGCGCTGGCTTTTGCAAGGAGAAAGCTATTCTTGGTCTATTCCACAACACCCCATAGAACGCATTTTCTTAAAAGAAACATTGGGACCTTTTACGTTAATAGAAAGTCAATTTAATCCTTTGCAAGTGCTTTTAGAGGCTGGTTTTCCTAAAGAAAAATTACACATTATTATTATTGGACGTGAACCTATAAATACTTGGGCTTCTTGGTATCAGTTCTGGCGCGGTAAAACCCAAGTTGACTATTTTATTGAAAGCTATAGAACCACAGAAAAAATACGACAACAAGTTAAACAATTAGGTATTTCCTACAATTATTTGATTTATGACTGCTTTGCGTACCTGCACGCTGAAGAGATATTTCAAAAAATTTTCAAGCAATTAAATATTTCTTATAGCCCTTTAAGTATTCACGGTTGGGAGAGTTTACCTGCTTTTGCGGCACCGGATTCCGGTATTGTACTACCCAAAGAACCTGAATCTTTCATAACACCGGGCATCCATGAACCGGTTGAACAAGCCCGTGCTTTTGTTTTTAGAAATCGTGTTATTGATATAAGCCAACTGCATTCAACAGACATTGCTGCGATCAATGCCTCGGGCATTATAGAAATCTATCAACATTGGATGGCGCAATGCGAAGTTGATCTGAAAAGTACACACATATAGATTGTTAAATAATGCAATGCCTGAAACAAACCTGTCAGGTTTTTCTGGGGGGAATGTGAATGCTTACCATAAAACATCCATAGGAGGATAAACCATGTCCACTGCCGTGTCCTCAATTTTGCAGCAGCACCCGTATCAAGCACGCCAATTATTGCAAATACTGATCGATATTCAAGCACACAATCCGCAACAATGCATTACTCCCGACATGCAGGCGCAGGTCGCATCGGCATTGCGCCTGCCGATGATTCAAATCAGCGGCTTGCTGAGTTTTTACAGTTTGCTCAATGATACGCCACGCGAGTATGACATCCGTTTCAGCCATAACATTATCGATCTGATGTACGGTAAAGAAGCACTCATGCAGGACTTGTTAAAACGCTTAAATGCTTCGTTAGGACAAGTCCGCGCTGATCAGCGCGTGTTGATTGACAACACTTCTTGTATCGGCATGAGCGACCAAGCTCCCGCCGCGCTGGTCAACGGCTATACTGTGACGCGCTTGAATCCGCAACGCATTGCGCACATGGCGGATTTCATCGAACAGCGCGTTCCCGTCAGCGAATGGTGCGCCGACTGGTTTCAAGTCGATAGCAACATTCAGCGCAAAGACATTCTACTCAACACGCCCTTTAGAGCCGGGCAATCACTGGGCTATTTAGCCGCTCAAGGCAGCGACGCAAGCCTGCATGAATTGTCTCAATGCAGCATTCGCGGCTGCGGCGGTGCCGGTTTTCCACTGGATCGCAAATGGCGATTGTGCCGCGACACGCCCGCCGACACACGCTATGTGGTGTGTAACGCTGACGAAGGTGAACCTGGCACCTTTAAGGATCGTCTATTGTTGCAAGACTATCCCGATTTAGTCTTTGAAGGCATGACGTTGTGCGCAAAAATCATCGGAGCGCGGCAGGGTTTTGTCTATTTACGCGGCGAATACCGTTATTTGCTCGCCCGCTTGCAAGCCTGTTTGCAAAAACGCCGCGCCGCCGGTTTGCTCGGCAAGCACATTTTAGGCGAGCAAGATTTTGATTTTGATATTGATATTCATCTCGGCGCAGGTGCCTATGTATGCGGTGCGGAAGTCGCTTTGATTGAATCCTTACAAGGACATCGCGGTGTGCCGCGTAAACGTCCACCGCCGTTTCCGGTCACACAAGGCTATCTGGGCAAACCCACAGTAGTCAATAATGTAGAGACGTTCGCTATCGCCGCGCAAGCCTTAAACCTTGGGCGGGCGGCTTTTTCTCAGCTTGGCACTGCGGCTTCACGCGGCACTAAATTACTCAGCATTAGCGGCGACTGTTCGCGTCCCGGCGTGTATGAATTTCCTTACGGCACGACTATCCATGAAATTCTTGAGGCTTGTGGGGCGGATGATGTGCAGTTGTTACAAAATGCCGGACCCGCTGGTTTATGTTTGCATCCGGATGAATTTAACCGCCAGATTTGCTGTGAAGATGTCAACACCACCGGCTCCTTGATGGTATTTAACCGGCAGCGCGATTTGCTCGACATTACACAAAATTTCTCGGATTTTTTTGTCCATGAGAGCTGCGGTTTTTGTACTCCGTGCCGCGTTGGGACACGCCTGTTGCAGAAAATCGTCGAAAAAGTCCGTAGCGGACGTGCGCAACAAGCTGATTTAGATAAAATGTTAGCCGTCAGCCAATTAATGAAAAATACCAGTAATTGCGGCTTAGGCATGACCGCATCCAACCATATTGCCAACAGCTTAGAAAAATTTCCGCAGGCTTATCAGGCTTTGCTGGGCATCCCTACGAGTTAGGCGCGTAAGCGGCTGGGAGCGGCTGGGAGCGGCTGACTTCCAAGTCAGCCGAAAGGAGGAGCATCCCCGCGAGTTAGTCACCTAGTCAGCTGGGAGCGGCTGACTTCCAAGTCAGCCGAAAAGAGGAGCATCCCCGCAAGTTATACTTCTGACGTTAAAATTTTCGGTTTTTAGAGTTTGAGTTTTAACGGTTTTTCAAGCCCACTAAAGTTCAGTAATCCGAAAAGTTGACCGCGAGAAGTATAGGCACCTAGACAGCCGTGTTGAACAAGTCGGCTAATTCTGCAAACGAATCAATCACCGCGTCGGGCTGGGCAAGGCGAATATCCTCGCCGTGATTATAGCCGTAGCTGACGCACACAATTTGAAAACCGGCAGCGCGGGCGGCGGTCAGATCGCTGATGGAATCGCCTAGCATGAGGCTGTTTTGCGGGGCGCAGTGAAAATGCGCAGCGGCGTGTAGCAAGGGCAGGGGATCGGGTTTTTTCTTCGGCAGACTGTCGCCGCAGATGATGATGCCAAACGCTTCATAAATGCCCAAGTCTTTTAACAGCGGCAGGGTGAATTGCGTGGCTTTGTTGGTAATGCAGCCAATCTGTAAATTGCTTTGTTGTTTGAGCCAGTCTAAGCCCTGTTTGACACCGGGGTAGAGTTGACTGCGTTGGCTGACGTTATCCGCATAAAGCTGTAAAAAAATCGAGTAGGCTTGTGCGTAGAGCGCACTGTCGGGTGTGCCGTTTAAGTCGCCGCTTAAGGCGCGTTCGACCAGGCGCGGTACGCCATTACCAACCCAGTGGCGCACTGCGGCTTCGCCACGTTCAGGTAAGCCGAGTTGTTGCTGCATTTGATCGACGCAGTAGGCTAAATCAGGGACGCTATCGACCAGCGTACCATCAACATCAATGAGGATTAATTCGGGTTTTTTCATGGGCTAAAAAAAGCTGTCAGGTTTAAGCCTGACAGCTTTGTGCTTGAGTGTTTAAGGAGAAAACTTAGGCGACTTTAGCTAATTCGCTGCGCATCGCGCCAACAACGGTGTCATAGCGATTCGCATCACCATCTTGCGCCGCGCTAAAAATCGCTGAACCAGCGACAAAAGTGTCCGCACCCGCTTCGGCAATCTCACGGATGTTATCAACTTTCACGCCGCCATCAATTTCGAGGCGAATATCTAAACCGCTTTCGTCAATCATTTTGCGTGCTTGACGCAGTTTGTCTAAGGTGCCGGGGATAAATTTTTGACCGCCAAAACCGGGGTTGACAGACATCAGTAATATCATATCCACCTTGTCCATGACATGTTGCAAATAGCTAAGGGGCGTTGCCGGATTGAAAACCAAACCCGATTTACAGCCTTCAGCGCGGATCAACTGCAAGCTACGGTCAATGTGTTCGCTGGCTTCGGGGTGGAAGGTGATGTAGCTCGCGCCGGCTTTGGCAAAGTCGGGAATAATGCGATCTACCGGTTTGACCATTAGATGTACGTCTATGGGTGCGGTGACACCATGCTTGCGCAGTGCTTCGCAGACCAAAGGACCAATGGTGAGGTTAGGCACATAGTGATTGTCCATTACGTCAAAATGCACAATATCAGCACCCGCGTTCAGTACATTGACGACTTCCTCGCCTAAGCGCGCAAAATCAGCGGACAAAATCGAAGGTGCGATGAGATAATCAGCCATAGTCACTCCAGTTTTATGTGAAAAGTTAAATAAGAGTTGAGAACTTTACCTGATCGGGCAGGGATTTTCAGCATTTTCTTAGCCCTGCTCCGCTGCTTTCTCGCCCTCGTTCCCAAGTGCCACTTGGGAATGTGATCTTGACCGCGTTGCGGTCTGTACTAACGGTCCAGCGACGCTGGCAAGGTATGAGTTCCCAAGCGGTGCTTGGGAACTAGCAAATGATCGCAGTATCGTTTTTCGGCGTTTTCAGTAACTAGCCAGTCTATTGATTTCATCGCCGCTGAGTCTCCCATGGCTAAGGTATGATGATATACTCCCCCGCCTAAAGCTGCTCTCAGGGATTTTGATTAAGTGCTTAAAACCCAAGTATTTGCAGCAAACTGGATAAAGCAAAAAATGCGGTTGTCTTTCGGGTATGAGTATAAAATACAATGAGACTTCAGTCTCCCGTGAGAGACAGCGATGCTGAGAGGCGTGGTTGACTGCGCGTTGCCTAACCAAGTGCTATGCGTAACTCTATCTATTCAATGCTGTTTTTAAGCACAAAAAGGACGCAACATGTTTGAATTTGTCAAAGCCGGTGGCTTTTTAATGTACCCTATCTTGCTCTGCTCACTTGCGGCAATGTCCATCATCGCCGAGCGTTTCTGGAGCTTGCAGCGCGAACGGGTCATCCCGTCGGGCTTGGTGGCGCAGGTGTGGAACTGGATTAAAAGCGGTAAATTGGATCGCCAACACATTGACGCGCTGCGTAGTGGCTCACCATTGGGGCGCGTTCTTGCTGCCGGTCTCATCAATCGCCATCGTGGGCGCGAGGTTATGAAGGAAAGTATCGAAGAAGTCGGTGCGCATGTCGTGCATGAATTGGGTAAATATCTCAACATGTTGGGCATCATCGCTTCGATCACGCCGCTGCTGGGTTTGCTCGGTACGGTGATGGGCATGATCGAGGTGTTTGCTACCATCACTAGCGAAGGGGTCGGCAACGCGGGAGCTTTGGCGGGGGGTATTTCTAAAGCTCTGTTTACCACTGCGGCAGGCTTAAGCGTGGCAATTCCGGCTTTGTTTTTCTATCGCTATCTGCGCGGGCGGGTGGATGAATTGGTGATTGCCATGGAGCAGGAGGCTATCAAATTGGTCGATGTGGTGCAGGGCGCACGGGAAAAATCTGCCAACAATACGGTGGAGAGCAAATCATCATGAACCTGCGCCGCAATTTATCTGCTGATCATGAGAATGCCCTGATAGACCTCGCGCCACTTATTGATGTGGTGTTTATCTTGCTGATTTTTTTTATGGTGTCCACCACTTTTATGCGTGAATCTGAGTTGGAAGTTACGTTACCGGAAGCCAGTGGGCAGCCTTCTGAGACTAAGCCCGATATTATTGTCACTGTTGACGAGCGCGGACGTTACGCTGTGAATGGTAAGGTGTTGATTAACGATCAACCTAAAACTTTACAACGCGCTTTGCAGCGAGAAATGAAAGATTTAGAAAATCCTTACTTGAACATTAAAGCAGACCATGCAGCATCGCACCGAGCGGTGTTTACTGTGATGGATGTGGCACGGCAATTAGGCTTGTCGCACGTCGGGCTTGCTGGGCAATTTACCCAAGCGGAAGAAGAGTCTGCCCGTGATCGATAATAATGTGCAGAAAATCTGATAGTCGTGCAGTCTGGGTAACCGCTTATGGCGATTTAGGGCGATACTAAAATACGCGGTTTTAAGTGAGGGATCGCTGATTTATTGTTATAAATCTTAGCACCCATCCCAATTTGCTATACAATTGCGCGTTTGTGCAGATTGATATTTAACTGGAGAGTAACCTATGGATGTATTAGAACGTATTGATGAGCAAGTCAAAAATAACCCTGTCATTATTTACATGAAAGGCAGCCCTAAAATGCCGCAATGTGGTTTTTCTAGCCGTGCCGCGCAAGCTTTGCAAGCCTGCGGCGTGCCTTTTGCCTATGTGAATGTGTTGGCGGATGCGGAAATTTTCCAAAATCTGCCGCGTTATGCCAATTGGCCGACTTTTCCGCAAATTTATGTGAATGGTGAGTTAATTGGCGGTTGTGATATTACTTTAGAGATGTATGAAAAGGGCGAGTTGAAACCTTTATTGGAAGGGGCAACCGCCAACGCCGATACGGATAGTGCGGCGTAAGCGTTTTTGACTGGGAGCGGCTGACGGTTACGTCAGCCAAAGAGCGTTACAGCAACGCGCCCATATATTCAGCCAAACCCGGATTGTCTTTAACATTAACCAGCTTCGGCGTGTTAATTTTGTCTAGTTTTGCGGTTTTACGGTCGCGCAGATAATCCGCCACCATCTCCCACACCGGCATACCGGGCGATTGACTGCCCACCGTTGCCCAGCCTGCCACCTTGTAGTTTTTCTCCATATCGATCTGGCTGCCGTCATCCAAAGTCATCTCTTTAATGCGGCTGCCCATTTTTGCTGTCGGATCGCAGACATAATCCAAACCGCCAACGCGCACCATGTCGCCACCTTGTTGACGATAAGGGTCTGCGTTAAATAGGTTGTCGCACACGTCTTCGAGAATTAAATGTACATCGCGCCCTTTCATCTCGCGCACGTAGGTTTCGGGATAAGTCATGCAGGTTTGATCGAGAACATGCTCCATGGTAATAGCTTGTCCGGGCAACACGCTGGTTCCCCAGCGGAAGCCGGGCGAGAGCGAAATTTGCGCATCGCTTTGCACACGTAGCGCGTCGCAAATGAGTTGATCAAAAGTGCCGTTAAAATTGCCGCGACGGAACAGTAATTGGTCAGCAATAGCCAGTTCTTCGCTAAGCGTTTCCGCGTAGGGCGCACGGATTTCATGAATAAAATCAGCCATTGTTTTATCGGCTGCCAGCAATTCTGAGAAAACCGGTAGCAGGTGATATTGATAGCCGCTGACTGTGCCGTTTTTCACTTCAAAATCAAGCACACCGACGAATTTGCCATTAGAGCCTGCGTTAGTCACCAGAGTCACGCCGCCAGCATTTTTCACTTCCGTGGGCGCAGGCATTCCGTCGTGCGTGTGTCCGCCCAGGATGGCATCAATGCCGGTCACGCGGGAAGCCATTTTCAAATCAACGTCCATACCATTGTGAGAAAGCACCACCACCACATCGGGTTTTTCTTCGCCACGCACTTTATCAACCAGTGCCTGCATATCGCGGTCATTGATGCCAAAAGTCCAGTTGGGAATAAAACGCGCCGGATTGGCAATCGGCGTGTAGGGGAAAGCTTGCCCGATGACCGCCGCACGAATGCCGCCCATGTCTTTGATAACATAAGGTTTAAAGGCGTGATAAGTGTCTTCATCGTAAGCGTGTTGGTAATCGAAAGTCGCTTCTTCTTTGACTTTGACATTTTGCGCAACAAAATCCCCTTTGAAAGCGGCAATATTTGCCATGATTTCTTCTTCGAGGTAGGTAAATTCCCAGTGTCCGGTCATCACATCCACGCCCAACAAATTGCCCGCCTCGACCATATCCATGCCGCGTGTCCACAGGGATGTACCGGAACCTTGCCAAGTATCGCCGCCGTCCAATAACAGCGTTTTGTCTGTGCCATAGCCTTCGCGCAGTTGTTTGATCAGCGTAGCAAGATGCGCAAAACCGCCGATTTTACCGTATTGCGCGGCATCTTTGTTGAAATTCAGATAGCTTAAAGCGTGCGCTTGAATGCCGCCGCTTTTGACCTTGAAGTGTTGTAGCAATTTTTCGCCGACCAGATGCGGGGCGTTGCCGTACATGCCGTGTATGCCCAGATTGACATTCGGTTCACGGAAATAAACCGGCAATAATTGCGCATGGCAATCGGTGAAATGTAGGAAACGGGCGTTACCGTAATTAGGCACTTCGTAAAGTGCGCTGGGCTGTTTTTTCGCGGCAAAGCTGGATAGCGGGAACATGCCCGCAGCAGTCGCGGCACTGATGAGTTGTAAAAATTCACGGCGATTAATAGTCATATAGACTCCTCCAAAGGTTAGGCGTTCCTCCTCAAAGAGGCGGAAACACAATAATGCCCTAAAAACCCATTAGGTTTTAAGTAGCTTAAGATTTTCATGCTTGATAATAGGGCAGACTGAAACAAAAATGGCAGCCTTACCGTCGAACAGTGCTTCCATAGGTTATTTGCAAGGTTACGCGGTTTTTTTAAGGCTTGAACTTGGGCGGCTTTGTCAGACCCGCTACCCGTTTGCACTTGACGGGTCTTCATCTGCTGTGGTTTTCGTCAAGTTGCTGAATACTATAGGTGTTGAGTTTCTTGTGAGGCATTATGCCATGATCGGCGGGGGGTGTGAATGGTTACACAGCAACCGCGCAAGCTGAAGCTCTCAAAAATAAAACACAAGAGACGCTAAAGACGCAAGCGTTTTAACACGTTCGCGCCCTTCGCGCCTCTCGCACCGTTTGCGTTACTTTTAACAAAGCAAAAAAAGCAGTTTCGGGCGGGTATAGGTATAATTCCTTAGATTTTAAGTACTTAAAAATATCTCTGAAAGCAGTTTCAGGCGCAGCATGATACGATCACAGACAAACCCAGCTTTACTACTTGGCGACCAGCTTGTTTTGTTATATTGTAAATAAAAACATAGACTTATTCAGGAGCTATAAAATCCATGGGATTAAGCGATTTGGTCAAAGGACTGTTCAGCAAACAGCAGATTCAAAGCAGTTCACAGCTTGAATACCAAGCGCGAGACGGCGGTTTGTTGCTGAGTTTACCGACTGAGATTTACCAAGAAGCCGTGCAGGGACGCGGCAGTGAGCTGAATTTACACCAATTTTTGCGGATGCAGATGCTTTTAGAAGAAGGCATTGCTGTCGAGCGCGTGGAAGGCATTTGGCTAGCCGCGGAAGAGGCTGTGGCGTTGGATGCGGATACGCGCTATGTGTTTGATTTGCCCCCGCTTTGGCGCGGAAAATTTAAGCTTCAAGTGAGCGGCACGTCGCGCCAGCCTGAGTTTGCTGTGCAGTTGCATTTGCTGACCCCAGACGGCGAGACGATCCGCCACTATAGCCTTGACGATCCGCTGTTGCAGTTGTCCGCCAAAGAGGTTTTTTTGCCCGATGCGGCACAGTATCAAGCATTGAGCGCGGTGGCGAAACATGCCGCCCTGCCACCCGAAGCGCGTAGCGAATTTGCCAATCTTCATGCGCTGCTGCAAGTGATGCAAGCGGCTGAGGCGGGCTTAGATATTGACCGCGCTGCTTTCAAAGATTTTCAAGCCATTCAAGCTGATAGCGTGGGCTTGGCGGTGGAAGTGCAGGCGGATGGCAGCTTGGAATTACAGCCCGCTTTTGGTCAAGGTTTGCAGCAAAGCGAAGTGGCGAAACGCTTGGGACAACTGAATCCCGAAGGCGCGGGGCAGAGCCTGCGCATTGGTAAGACGATTTTGTTGCTGGACGAGCCGCGCTTACAGGCGGCGCATGAAATTATCCGTAAACGCCACATTCCCGCCAGCCAACGGCGCAAATTTTTCGCCGCGCCCGCGTCCTTTCTCGATGCCAGTTTAGTCAATCTGGACGCGGGTTTTTCGCTGCGCGTGAAAGGTGCGGGTCCCTTTCAACACGCTTATTTTGGCGAAGTGGGCGGCAATGAAATTGATTGGTTTGCACAAGGCGGCGGTAGTGATCCGGTTGAGGCGTTGCTGGGCGATCCAGACGCGCTTACGCCACTGTTTGAGGCTGAAGAGCTAGATAAAGTCATTAAAGACTTGGACATGTTAGCGGAGTTTAAGCAAAAGTTTGCCGATGCGGCGCAGAGCAATGCGACTGTCGTGCGTTTTAATGAGCAGCGCATCAATATCAGTGAGCGCGAAAAAGTGCAGGCAAAAGTTGCCGAACTGGAGGAACGCCTGCATACGCTGCCTGACGAGGACAGCGGTCGGCTGGCGATTGATATTCATCTGAACGACACAGAAGCCGATTTTGGCACAGAAATTTCGCCGCCGCACAAAGGCATTGTGTTTGACGGCGAGATTGATTTTTCCGCTTACACGCGCTCACCGTTTCCACATCAAGTTGAGGGGGTGCGTTGGATGCTGGCGTTGGCGACTAATCAAGGCAGACCGCTGGGCGAGGAACGCCGCATTGAAGGCGCGTTGCTGGCGGATGACATGGGTTTGGGCAAAACCTATATGTCTATCGTCGGTATCCGCGAGATTTTGCAGCGCGCGCATTCTCATCAACCGGTGTTGGTAGTCGCGCCTTTGAGTTTGTTAGAAAACTGGAAACGCGAGGTGCTGGACACGTACCAAACGCCGCTGTTTAAGCGCGTGATTATTTTGCAGGCTGACGGCGATTTGCCCAAATATCGCATTGCGGGGATGGGTGTAGAAACCAAAGCGAGACCTGCGCAAGCCAATCCGCAGATTGACACAATCGCCGCAGGCGAGGGCGTTGCTGCACAGGGGGAAAGCGAGCTATTGCCTTGGGAGGATGAACCTGCGGGAGAACCTGCCGACATTTTTGAAACGGCGTTGCAAGCTCCGCCTGGCGAGGACGTTCCCGTGCAGGAGCGTGAGAACGAGGAGATACTGCCTGGGGAAGATAAACCGACCGGAGAAGATACTGAAATGCAGACGCTCCCACGCGAGAGCGTGGAAACGAGTGAGGAAGAGAATTTCTTCCCCGAATATTCCTTAAAAATCGGCATGGAATGGGGCATGGAACGCTTGGATTTGCCCGATAGTTTAATTCTCACCACCTACCAAACCCTGCGCGATTACCAATTTTCGCTGGCTTCTATTCCTTGGTCGATAGTGGTGTTTGACGAAGCGCAAAACATCAAAAGTCCTAACACACTGCAAACCCGAGCAGCTAAGGCGTTGAATGCACAATTTAAGTTATTGGTGACCGGCACACCAGTGGAAAATCATCTGGGCGAATTTTGGTGCTTATTCGATACCGTGCAACCCGGCTTTTTGGGTTCGTATCAGGACTTTCGGCAAAACTACATCAAGCCTATTCTCAAAGCCCCACCTGACGAGGCGCAGCAAGTGCGCGAGGACATTGGGCAACAACTGCGGGATCGCGTGGGTGGTTTTATGTTGCGCCGCATTAAAGAAGACCACCTGCAAAATCTGCCCGTCAAGCGCATCATTTTGGGTGATTACAATGAACATGGTGATTGGGTGTTTGACCCGCGTATTCAGCAAGAAATGCAGGGCGGGCAACGGCTGCGCTACGAGGGCGTGATGGAGCAAACGCTCGATAGTTTGGACAAAGAGCGCAACCCCGGCACCGCGTTGATGGGCTTGCAGCATTTGCGCGACGTATCGCTACATCCAAGCTTGCTTGAAGGTATGCCGCCGCTACCGATTAGCCCTGAAGCAGCGCGTCAATTCTTCACCGAATCCGGCAAAATGCAGGTTTTGCTGCGTATTCTCGACGGTGTGCAACAACGTCAAGAAAAAGTGCTGGTGTTTGCGGTCAACAAACGCCTGCAAGAATTACTGGCAATCGGCATTGGCAAAATTTACGGCTTGCCCGTGCCGATTATCAACGGCACCACCAAAGCAGTGAGCAAAAATCCTAACAACCCGACGCGCCAGGTGCTGATTGACCGCTTCCAAGCCAAACCCGGCTTTGGCGTGATGGTGATCTCGCCAGTGGCAGCGGGCGTGGGCTTGACTATCACTGCGGCGAACAATGTTGTGCATTTAGAACGCCATTGGAATCCCGCCAAAGAAGCGCAAGCCACCGACCGTGCTTATCGCATTGGACAGACTAAAGATGTGAATGTCTATATTCCCATTCTCATCCATCCCGATTTTGATTCTTTCGATGTGAATTTGAACCGTTTGCTGAGTAGCAAAACCTCTTTGAAAGACGCGATTATTACGCAGGAAGAAGTGCATACCGAAGATTTTGTGCGGGTAGGGATGTTTGACAAGGGAAAATAGCTGTCTGTTGAGCGGGGCTATGCCCCGCCTCGGTATCTGTGCATCAAGCCTAATGTTACGGGCAAAAAAAAACCATCCAGATTTAACTGGATGGTTTTTTAAGGAATAAAGCCCTAGCGATGACCTACTTTCGCGTAGGGAAACCCTACACTATCATCGGCGTTCTGTGGTTTCACTTCTGAGTTCGGGATGGAATCAGGTGGTTTACACAGGCTATGGTCGCCAGGAAAATCGGTTTGGGTTTAACGACTATCACTGATTTACACCATAATTACCTAATGTCCAGCTCAATGAACCATCAGGTGCAGGGACAAATTGCAAATAGGCAGATAAATCCATCGCTTCACCGAAAATAGGTTGATAAATCGCAGAAGGAATATTGATGTTGAGATTAGCATCAATACTGGCTGAAGCTGAAGGGTTTGGGGTGGGCAGGGGATCGCTTACACCACAAGCAGTGGTAACATTACCGCCTGCTTTGAATTCATAGAGAGCTTCATAACTAGGGTTAGTGCCAATATCATTGAGCTTGATTTGAGTAAAGGTAATATTTTCATCACGCAAAGTAGCTTTTTGCGAAAATACATCATTGACATAAACTTTGACTTTGCCATCTGTTAAAGCCACTCTAACCTTATTATAACCATCTACCCACGCTGAACTAGCATCTTCGCTGGCAGAGGTAAGAGCATTACCTGTTAATTTGCTGTAGTTCCCTCCATTGTTATGAAGAGTCAACTTAACGTGATCTTCGCCAGCTAATAAAAACAGTTCAGGACTTCCAATATATAAATAAGAGCTAATATTAACTTCTGATTCCATTGATAAACTAACAGATGCGAGTAATTGCCCTAGATTATTATGACCAACAACATATTTTGTGCCTATATCATCGGTTTTAACAATTAAATTTGTGCCAAGCGAAGTATCATCTTCCTCTAAACTGGCTAGATTGAGTAAATCAATTTCACCCGCCGATATCGGAGGGGCAACCGTGGTGACATTGCCACCTGCTTTGAATTCATAGAGAGCTTCATAGCTAGGATTAGTGCCAATATCATTGAGCTTGATTTGAGTAAAGGTAATGTTTTCATCACGCAACGTAGCTTTTTGGGAAAATACATCATTCACATAAATTTTGACCTCTCCACCTGTCATAGCAACTCTAACGGTATTGTAACCGTCTATCCAAGCTGAACTCGCATCTTGACTGCTAGAAGTAAGAGCATTACCTGTTAATTTGCTATAGCTCCCTCCATTGTTATGGAGCGTTAGCTTAACTTGATATTCATCCGCTAATAGGAAAAGCTCAGGATTTCCGATATATAAATAGGTACTAATATTAACCTCTGATTCCATTGGCAGACTCACAGGCGCAAGCAATTGTCCCAAGTTATTATTGCCAACAACAAACTTTTTACCTGTATCATCAACTTTAACAATCAGATTTGTACCCAACGAGGTATCGCCTTCCTCTAGATTGGCTAAATTGAGTAAATCAATTTCCGCCGCTGAAACTGCTTGGACAGCGGTACTTAACAAGATGGCACTGGAAAAATGAATAAAATACTGCTTCCACGTTTTCATACTATGGTATCCTTTCAACGATATGTGGGACTCAAAATTAGTAGTTATCTTCAAGATAACTACTGCTAAACACTTAAAAGTTTAAATTTTTAAGTGTATTGAGTCCACACAGCCACACTGAACTTTTTATTGACTCTCACTGAATATTACCATGCAAGTCCATGAAAAAATTAGATTATTTCGTAAAGTCAAAGGCTGGACACAAGAGCAGATGGCAGAATGCTTAGAAATGTCTTTACATGGTTATGCCAATATTGAGCGTGGAGAAACCGATGTGCAATTTTCGCGTCTTGAGCAAATTTCTCAGGTTTTAGGTATTCAACTGAGAGACTTAATTGAAATAGATGAAAAGAATGTATTGAACAATATCGCTTCGCCTAATTCTCATAATTACATTAATTCATCGGCTAAAAACCTTGAACACGAATTAGAAAAAGCCAGTTTAATCATTGCGCAACAAAACCAAGAAATCGAAAATCTCAAACAACAAATTAGTCAATTGCAAGAAATTAACATGTTGTTGAAAGCTAATTCATAACTACGAACTTGAAGCAAAATTAAGGCAAAAAAAACCACCCAGTTTTAATTGGATGGTTCTTTATAATGAATAAAGCCCTAGCGATGACCTACTTTCGCGTAGGGAGACCCTACACTAT
>CAZOSP010000073.1:0-20286 GCA_964582525.1 uncultured Thiomargarita sp.
TAATGGCTAGACCTTATTTTTACAAAATTTCTCCTTAGGTGCTGGTCTAGTTTTTTGGGTCCACTATACCCACGGTGGAGCGTGGGAATGAGGGAATTTTTAATTAAATACAACACATCTTCGGGAGAAGTGGGAATATTATGTAATAATAATAATATATAGTTATAAATATGAAGGTTATTACATAAGCAATAAAAAATTTAGTGTTTAATGCTTTCTTTATAAAAAGTATAATCACTATCTGAAAAAACATAAGCTTATAAAAAATGTAAGATGAATAAACGAAATTCCTTATTCCTTAGTATGCTATTAATTAAAGGCTCAGGTGTTCTTGTTATAAACTCAATTGTATTTGGATTCACAGCAGACAATTCAACATAAAAAGAAAAAGCAAATAAGGCAATAATATTTATTCTAAATAACTTATAACTCATCGCTCTATTCTCCATTAAATATCACAAATTTCCCATCGGAAAATGGTGACGGAACATAAATAAATGGAAGCAATGAATCATCAATAAAAAAAACACCTAATATCTCCCATATAGCATATGCATTTGGTGCTTTAATATAAGGAACATCACCTTTCATAAGGTTTGCTAGCTGTTTAGCAATAGGACTTGCTCCCTTTCCTGCTTCACAAGCCCAAATTTCTATTGGCATACCTTTTTTCCATATTCCGCTATCTCTTATTAATTTTTCCAGTTCCTTTGCGTTTAGTTTTTTTCTATTTTTTAATCCCAGACGGTCATCTGCAACTACATTGTCACAAAAGCAAACCGATTCAGCGATTGCCCATCAGAAACCCGACCCAGTAAAATATCCTAATTAACAAAGTGCCGAATCTCAGGGTTATAGAAACCTGCCCGCATATAATACAAACCATTAGCATCGGTCATCACCCCATACGCACCATTAAACAAGAAAGGTGTTTGGTTGATGTCACCATCCACCAACAACCCATAAGCCGAATACTGAAAACGCTGCGTGACAGCCCCAGACGCATCCGTCAACGCCACCGTACTCCCCCGCAAATTATAATGATAAGTGCGGTAGTTGCCGTTGGTTTCTTCACCGATTAAACCCAGACCATAAACATAATACGTTTGTGTACCATCAGTCCGGTAGGGTGCGCGACATTTTTCGTCTCGCACGCGGAACGATGGCACGATACCCAGCATTCTGGCAGTACAGACCGCAACGCGGTCAAGATTGCATTCCCAAGTGGCACTTGGCAAGGAGGACAAAGTGAGGTGGTGCGCAAAAAACACACGGCACGATTTCAACAAGGTGCAGGTACAGATACCGCTTCCACTCGTCGCGGCATAGCTTGTCCCTTACCGACCTGAAAACCGCGCTGCAAACTGTGCCAGGTGTAAGCCTGCGCCGCTTGTAAAGCATCGGGCAAAGCCAACCCCAAAGCCAATTGCGCCGCTAAACTTGCCGCCAAAGTACAGCCCGAACCATGAAACTCGCCCGCCAAACGCACCCAACGCTGCTCATTCATGCAGCCATTTTTATCATAACAGCGATGCACTACAGTCGCGCCTACCTCATGTGTACCGGTAATCAAACAATAGTCGCAGCCCGCCTCACACAACAGCCGCGCTGCCTGTGACATATCTTCACAAGCTGCTAAACGCCGCACTTCCAAACTATTCGGTGTTAGTAGTGTTACTTGCGGCAGCAAATGTTCGCGCATCACCTGCATCAGTGACTCGGTTGCCAAATTCTTCCCGCCGCCAGCTGCCAGCACAGGATCACACACCACGGGTACACGCCTGTCTAACGTCGCTAAAAAATCACTCACGGCTAACACCATCGGCACACTGCCCAACAAGCCTAATTTAATCGCTGCCAGCGGCATATCCGCGACAATCACACGCGCTTGGCGCATCAAAAAATCAGGACTGAGCGTTTGTAACTCATATAGGTTATGTGTATCTTGCACCGTCAAACCCGTGACCATCGGCGCAGCATGACAGCCCTGTGCCGCGATAGCCTCAATATCTGCCTGTACACCCGCGCCACCGCTCGGATCAAGCCCAGCAAACACTAACACTACTGGCAATTTATCCATCTCGTTTTCCAAAGTGTTCCCCGTTTCCACGCTCACGCCTTGCTGCTATCAAACTGTAAAGTTCAGCCATAGCACGCTGCTTGCGGCGGTGCTAAGGCATGACGACGAAATAAGTCTGCACGCTTACTTTAGTGGCTCTCGGGTTTAATGATATTTCCCAAATGCAAGCCAAACTGCCCCTTCGCCTGATCAGCAAAATAATCTTGCAGGGTGCGGATAACGACCGGAAAAGCCAGTGCCTGCCAAGGGATTTCTGCATAAGAAAATAAACGCACCTCAAGGCTCTCGCTGCCAGCAGCAAACTCCAAATCAGTTAATTGTCCGCGAAATAGCATATACACTTGGCTAATGTGAGGAATGCTAAAAATGCTATATAATTCAGTCAGTTTCACCCGCGCATTAGCCTCTTCCCAAGTTTCACGCAGAGCCGCTTGTTCGATGGTTTCATGGTTTTCCATAAAACCCGCTGGCAACGTCCACAAACCATAACGCGGCTCAATAGCGCGACGGCACAGCAAAATGCGATCTTCCCATTCGGGAATACAGCCGGCGATAATTTTAGGATTTTGATAATAAATAACCCCACAGTTTTCACAGACATAGCGCGGCAAATGATCATCTTCGGGAATTTTGTGTAGCATTTTTTCTGAACCGCATTCACTACAATACTTCATGTTTTACCTCGTTGCTGTTGTGCTGTTGAAAAAAAGGGTGGTGCTATTGCTTGCAAATTCATCACCCTATCTGTTTGCGGTTATCCTATACGGACAGAGGAAAAACAATAACAGGGTGACAACAATGTCTCTATGGTGATGGACAGGTATTTTTCTATCTTTTGTGCTGCGCCAAAACAGCGGGATACGGCAAAAAATACAGTGTCTGGCAGGTAGTATGAGTATGGGCGGATTAAGCGCGGCGTATCTGTCATTTCGAGCTACATGACCACCGCCCACAGGCGGCGCAATTCTCCCCAGCTTTCCAATGTCAGTTTTAATTCCACCGCCTTGAGTCGCACCTCAGCGGTCGTGCCACTGGGCGTGTAGGGGGGCCATTCATTGTGCCAATGGGCTTGATCATCCAAAAAACGAAATTCTATATTTTCTAATTTTTCCAGCATCTTAGCTTCCAACCCATCGCCTTCTTGCGCGCCATCGAGTACTGTCCAATAACGCCGATACAAGCCATTGTCTTGCAGCAGCCAAGCAACCCGCTGTAAATGGCTGCGGCGGCGTTGCAGCGGGTTTTGCCAGCCCGTGCGAGTCAGCACAATGCCTTGTACATGCCCTTGCACAGCCGACTGTTCATCGCCAAAGGCATCGCGCAGCGGTCGCTGAACGATTTGCGTCAGGTCTTGTTCTAAACGACTAAAAACCAGTTGTAGGCGGGTGGTTTTTTGCGCGGACGCTTGCACATGCGCGGCAGTGTCTAGCACGTTTTGCAGCCCCGTGTATGCCATGATGGCAAGCAGTGCGAATACAGACAGGGCAACCAGTAGTTCAAGTAGGGTGAAACCGCTATTTTTGTGCTTTGTGTGCGGCACTGAGTTGATAGGCTTGGCGTTGTAATAAACCGCAGAAGTCATCCGTGAAGCCTTCGTATTGATTGAGCAGGCGGTCGATGTTGGTAACCGCTTGGTTATACGCCATCACCGCGGGAATCGCGGCGAATAAACCTAAAGCAGTGGCGATCAGGGCTTCGGAAATGCCCGGCGCGACCATTGCCAGCGTTGCTTGTTGTACATCACCGAGTGCCTGAAAGGAGTGCATAATGCCCCAGACCGTGCCAAATAAACCGATGTACGGACTGATTGAGCCAATGGTTGCGAGCGTACTGAGATTGTTTTCTAAGGCATCGGCTTCGCGGTTGATGGCTACTTTCATGGCGCGTTGCGCACCGCTTACCATGTCCGCAGGTGGCATTGCGGACAATTTGCGCAATTTGATAAATTCGCTATAGCCGACCTGAAATAGGACCGCCATGCCTTGTGTTTCGCTTTCTTCTTGTAGGCTCGCGTAGAGTTTGCTCAAATTTTGGGTGTGCCAGAATTCTTCTTCAAATTGATAGGCTTCGCGCTTGGCGACAGTTAGCTCACGGGATTTGCTGAAAATTAAATACCAAGAAAACAGGGACATGAAGAGTAAGAGCAGCATCACCAGTTGCACCAGCAGGCTGGCGTTGAGGATGAGGTCTAAAAAGGCGGAGTCGAGGTCAAAGAACATACTTTAGTTGGGAGTATTTATACGCATACCCGCCAGACAACTGCATTTTTTGCTTTATTAATTTTTCTGTAAATACTTGTATTTTAAGCATTTAATCAAAATTACGAGCTTCAGGTTTCAGGCGGGCAGTATATCAGCTAATGAAGAGGTGATGCTGAGTAGCATCGGCGATGACAGCAAACTTATACGCATACCTGCCAGACAGTAAGCGTTCACATCTCTCCCAGCAAAAACCTGTCAGGTTTGGCGTGGGGGTGTGAACGGTTACGCCAGAAACTGCTTTTTCTACAGCGAATGCTGGGCGTCAAGTCTATAGATTTTTTTCAAATATTCAACTTTAGGTGACAGCTAAAACCCATTCTCAAGCTTGACGGGTTTTCAAAACCTAAACGCGATGTTGTTAGGGTGGACATTCAATAATGCCCAAAACTCAAACTCTCTAGGTTGCGATGCGAAAAATTGTTGAAGAGGCTTGCATAAATAATCAATAATGATAATAATTATCATTATCGGTTTATTTATGCAGAGGAGAAATATTGATGAATATCCAAGACGATTCAAACAGCACGTTAGTGGCGGGCATTTTTTTACACTTAAACCGCGCTTTTCTGAGCGGTTGTACGCAGTCATGCGCGATTAGCGGCATGTTGTTGTCACGTTTGGCGGAAAACTCAGAAACAAGCATCGCGCTGCAAACGGCGTGTGAAAATCTGCGCGACACGTTGGACGAATGGCAGCGGATGGATACGCAGCAACGTTTGCAAAACACACCTTGGAGCGTCAACTAAAGGAACTTGCACGCATCGCTTACATATTAAGGAAAATCATGTATTTACTGACTAAGCAGTTGGATTTTCAAAGCCCTGTACCACTTTTGCATCAGGCTCTGCAAATGAGCCTGTATGATGAATATCGCGCACAGGGCGCGTATCAACGCATTCTCGACACTTTTGGCAATGTCGCGCCTTTTAGGCATATTGTTGAAGCTGAAACGCGCCATATTGGGGCATTGATTCCGTTGTTTTATCGCTACCAGGTGCCGCTGCCGCTCAATGATTGGTATCCCTTAGTCGCCCCCGCTGCGACACTGCAAGAAAATTGTGAATTGGGGGTTGCGGGCGAAATTCAGAATGCGCAAATGTATGCGCATTTAATGGATTATATGGTGGCATATCCTGATTTAATGCAGGTCTTTATGCAGTTGTATCACGCTTCCACACAACAGCATTTGCCCGCCTTTCGTCGCTGCGTAGCGGGCTGACACGCGATCCACAACGCACTCGCGGGTCAAGATTGCCGTGAGCCGCAGATTTTGAAGAAGTGCCGCGGGGCGGGTGTAGGTTTGTAACCTACACCCAAACGTTTTAGATAATTGTAAGGATAGTGCTGGTCTCCAGACCAGCACAAGCGGCTTTTAGTCGCTTCGCTAATCAGGAGATTAGCGATCCCAATTTGCGGGTCAAGGTTTGCAAAACCTGCACCTACTGGTGTATTTGTGGCTCTCGCCGTTATTGCCGCGATTGTAGAGGTGAAATGCCTACCGACGAGAGGCGTTTCTTATGACACTACGCTTCCCGATTCAATTCGGGCTCGAGTAGACCGAGGGCTGAAACGACCGATAAACCACTGACTGCCAAATGTTTTATACACGTTGTTAGGCACTTTTGCTTTTCTTTTGTCAGTTTTAATTTGTCTTTTGAGTTACTGTCACCCAAGATTTATCAAAACCCAATGCTTTTAAAACTTGGTCTTTGTCAAGCGTTTTGGGTTGTTTTATTTTGATTACTAAACCTTTTTCAGGAGCATCTTCAATAATCGTAAACTGTGAACCGTGAGGTTGCCACGTAAAACAATGTTCCCCCGTCCTTTTGTGAGTTCCCACAAGGTTATTGTTTTTATTCCACTCCCAATTATACAGTTCATAATCATAACGGACTGTATCAAACTCAAAAACTACAACTTCTGAAAAGTCGTTTGACTTAATCAAAACAACTGTCCTTAAATGTTTAAATTTTTCCCTAATTGCAGAAACCCTCTCATTCCAAATTTCAAGAACAAGTTTGCCGATTAGTACTGGGTCTGCTTTTTGGTCGCTGCGTTCACCAAATGAGTAGTTTGGCGAGTTTCTACCTGAAATTAGTCTTACTCTTTTTTGTGTTGATGGTTTTGTCGCTTTAACAGTTTTTGCGCCCCAAGCCGTGTTGCCCATTACAACATCGTCAAGTCCAACATTTGAAGGTTTCCAATCAGCACCAATGCAAGTTGCAAAAATACTTTCCCAATCAGAGCCTTCAAGTTCAGGTTTCCCTTTAGAAGCAAGAAGATAGATTAATTCCTTGGCAAGTATAAAGGGAAAATCTTTCGGAAATTTGTTTAATGGAAAAGCCGAAACGGATTTATTTACTGTTCTTAATTTTGGTGATTTATTGTTTTCCATAGCTGACTTCATATTCTCTTAAAACCGAAGTCATATCCATAGAGGTTGCAACAAACGGTAATAACTTTAAAATAACTGCTTTAACTAAATTTACAGGAACTGCGTTTCCTGCCTGTTTCCTCGCTTGAGTATCTGCTACAACAATCTTATAACTGTCAGGAAAACCCTGTAAACGGAACATTTCTCTAGGTGTTAAACGTCTTTCTCCGTTTACGAGCAAATAATTGTAAGAAGCACCAGCACGTAAGGCACAAGAATATGGATAAGAACAAATATTGCCAGCTTTATTTTCGTGCCATATAGAAAGCGAATACGCTGATTTGTGTTTATCTTTACGCTTCCGAGCTATATATTCAGAAGCATAATGTTTTTTGTCAACCTGTCCTTCAAGAATGTCCGAAAGAGGCTTAAATGGTCGTACAGGTGAAGGAAAATTAAACATTATAGGCTCTCTGTGCCCAACAATTATTACACGTTCCCGTTTTTGAGGAAGCCCATAGTCAAGTGCATTTAATACGGCAAATTGGACGTTATAACCTAAATCTTTCTCTAAGGTCTTAATAATAGTCTTTAGTGTTTTACCTCTATCGTGTCCAACAAGTTGCTTTACATTTTCCAAAATAAAAGCCTTGGGCTTTTTATGTTTAATAATCCGTGCAATGTCAAAAAAGAGAGTGCCACGAATATCGTTAAACCCTTGCATTTGTCCAATAATGCTGAATGGTTGGCATGGGAAACCTGCAAATAAAATGTCGTGGTCAGGAATATCTTTTTCGTCAACTTTAGCAATATCGCCCGCTGGACGGTGTCCAAAGTTCGCTTCATAACTATCTTGACAGAATTTATCTATATCAGACGAAAATACACATTCTGGAATAAGGTTGTTTTCAATACAAGCTTGGTCCATTGCTGTCCTAAAGCCACCAATCCCACAAAACAGGTCTATAAATTTTAGTTTTTCCATTATAAAAGCAAGACGATGCTGTCTCCCTCTGTTATCATGATGGTCAGGCAATTTATCTAAGTAATGATGCCAATAACTGCTGCACGGTTTCTATCGGGTTTGCCATTAGTTCATGGTAAGAAATCCAGATACAAGGGCTTTTGGCTTGGACATGTTGAATTGAATCTAGGGTATATTTTTCCCATAAAGCCAGTCCTAAAGATAAAGGAAAGCGCACAAGTTTTGGCGCGTAGCCGGCTGCATGTAAAGGATACAAAGCACTGCCGGATAAAGCCGCTGATTTTTCTTCACGACTTTGTAAAGAATGGGCAATTTCTAATGGATGGCGATACACATAAATATAGACGGGTACTTCTAAGAATGCTTGCCACAGCGGTAAAAACAAACAAAAGCGCGGGTCTTTTGCCATCCAAGGACGCTGGCTATCCAGATTACTAATAATTTTTTGTAAACGCGGTTGAAAATCTAATAGCACTTCTTCTTGCAAACGCGCTGACGAAAAATCCGCTAGATTGTGCCAAGATAAGCCTAAAGCATCCAGCATGTCATCATGCACGGCGCAAATGTCTTTGCGTTCCCAATAGCCTTTAGGATTGGCATAAGTAGCGGGCATTGCCATGTCTTCATGAGCGAAATACGCAACCCATCATATTTAATAAGCGTGCCACCGCAGAGGTGCCAGAGCGGTGCATCCCTAATACCAGTAATTGCATAGTCTATAATTCTTTATTACCGCATTGCGTATGAGTTAGGGGGCAGATTACTATATTGCTGGCAGTAAGACAAAAGAACATAACGTTAGCGCTGAACAGACAGTGCTTTGGGTCGGGAGGAACTGCATGGGAAGGACGGCGGTTTGCCGCGATTGGAGGCTTGGAGGCTATGCTGCTACAGCAGCAAACTTGGTGTGTTGGGCTTAAACGGCAGCTTGGCGGCGGTGGCTGATGATTTTTTCCAGTTTGCGCATCACGTAGGCACTAAATTCATCCACATTTTGGTAATCTTGTTCTAAGGCGAGATCGGCAAGCTGTTCGAGGGCTGCGCGTAAACGCTGAATTTCCGCCAGGCTTCTGCCGCAGGTTAGGCAGGCTTCGCCGTCATCGCGGCAGGCGGTTTTGCCTTGACAGGGGACAAAACGACTCATGGATACGCCTCTCCGTCTAGGGTAACTTCTTCCGGATAACAGCCCACCGGCATTCCGATGTTACCTTGTTCATCTTCAAAGCGTACCAGCAAAATTTCTACGCTGGGGTCTTCTTCTAAATGCCCAGTGTTCATTAACATGCCGCGGGTGCCGGGTTTTGCCAGCACCGCATCGGGATCGATGTCGGGAATATAACCGTCGTTGGCAATGGTAGCGGCAGCGTAAACCATATCGCCGGGCTGTAAATCATGCAGTTCAGATTTTGTCATGGTATTCACCTTGATAAGACTTAGCGTTGCCCTAGATGGCGCATTTTTTCGCCGCGTTCATGGACTTTGAGCCATTCTAATAATTCGCTTAAGAAATAGTAGCGATTTTCTTCGTAACTAAAATGCCGCACCGTGTCATGATCTTTGTTGAGATAACGCTCGGCAAGCGCGATGTAGTGTTTCGGCAGACGGCGATTGAAATCATCTTGCGACACCAGCAAGCGGGTGGTTTGGCGAAACAGCAAGGCGAAATGCGCGCCGTATTGTTTTTCATCGCCGCGGAAATCATCGCGTCCGATAAAGTCTTTGAGCTGCGCTTCATAGGGTTTGAATAAACGCAGATAGGTTTGTAGGCTGATGAGTTCTGGCGCATTGTTGTTGTTTTTAGTGGGCATGGCTGTTCTCTTAAACTGATGTCAAACGATGGTTTGGCACGCTGTTAATTTTCCGCACCAAAGCAGTGGTCGTAATCTTTACAGATTTCACAACTGGGTACGCGGCAGGTGTAAATACCTTCGGTTTCGCACAGTTGTTTATACAGAAATTTTTTCCACTTCATGTCTTTGTTGTTGCGTTCTGCCAGTGGCTTGAAATTATCCTGCATCAGCTTGGATAAATCGGCGCGACACCAGAGTCCTAAGTCCTGCCATAGATGATCGCTGCCAAAACAGCCGGCAATCACAATGTCCACCAGCCACTGCTCAGAATCGCTACGTCCAGTGCGATGTTGCGCAAGCAATTGGCGTAAATCCTCGGCTTCGTCTAAGCGTTGGGCATCCAGTTCGGGCTTGGCAGAGCTTAAATAATCTTGCGGATAAGTCGGAAAATGCCGCGCCATCATTGCCTTAAATTCGCTTTCACCTAAGCCTAACCAAGCGGGCAAAGCACCATCGCCCAGTTGCCAGGAGGCTAACATACGCGCCAAAGTGTCCTCAATCGGATCACCTTGGCGCATTGCCATGAGTCCCGCATAGAGCAATTCGCGGTTGCTCATTTCCTCGCTGGGGGAGGGAATGCCAAGAGCCACGGCGTTCATCTTACATAGTCTCGTATTCGACCACGATGTCTTCATCGCGGGGGATAAATTGACAGGCAAGCCGCCATTCGCTAGGCAGGTCATCAACAATCATTTTTTCCAGATCGTCTTTGCTGATTTTGCCGTGTTCGCGCAGCACGGTTTTTTCTTTCTCTTCGAGATGGTAGCCCATCGGGGACTTGTCGCCTATGTATTTGACTTTGATAATGCAGCTACCGCATTCGCCATTGCCGCAATCAAAGCTGATGGGAATTTGATTGGTTTTGGCGATTTTCAGCACGGTTTCGGTAAAGCTGCCCGCTACAGCATAAACGGTTTTATCTTTATAAGCAGGGTTACTGAAGGTAATTAAAGGCATGATTTTATTCCTTTTTAAGGTAAGATTGATAAAGTTTATGCGGGTCTGGAGACCCGCACTTCCAAGCGCGGCGACTGAAAGCCGCTTGTGCTGGTCTGGAGACCAGCACGCCCAGCGGCTTATGCAGGCTTCACCCGGCAATCGCCGAGAATTTGCGCTTGGCAGGCCAGACGATCATGCCGTCCTGCCATATTTTCTTTGAGGACTTTTTCTTCTAAAACAGAAGGTTCCGTTAAATTATTCCAGCCTTCTTCAACGTGCATCATGCACGTACCGCAATCGCCTTCGCGGCAGCCATAAATAATCCCCGCACCGACTTTTTCGGAGACTTCGATGACCCGCGTGCCGGCAGGGACGGTGACGGTTTGTTGAATATCGTCAAATGTGATTTTTGCTTTTGCCATGTTGCTCACCTTGTTGTGTGAAGTTTAAGAAACTCTTGTCACCGCAGGGCGGTGATGCTCCGCAACTGCACTCTCACGCAGCGCCTGGGAGCGAGGGTTTAAAGATCAGCGAAGTCTATCTCCGCCTTAGACGGATTTTTGCCCGTTAATCGCTCGGCGATTTTGCGTCCAAATACTTGACATTCTTGCAATTCTTCTTCAGTCGGAATTAATTTTACGCGCACCCCTTCAAACGGAATCTGCATTTTTAAGCCGCGCATCCGATCTTCAATCATGCGCACCGCTTCGCCGCTCCAACCGTAAGAGCCAAACGCCCCGCCAATTTTGCCTTTTAAGCTCACCACCGCCAGCGAAGAAAGAATATCCCACACCGGCTTAACGGCATCGCCGTTAATCGTCGGTGAACCGAACAGCAGCGCGTCAGCTTCTTCAATGAGATTGATAAACGGATCGGTCGTGCCGCCTTCCAGATCATAGAGCGAGACGCGCACGCCTTCGACTTCATCCGCGCCGGCAGTGATTTCTTCTGCCATTTTTGCCGTGTTGCCGTAAGAACTCATATAAAACACCACCAGCGAAAGCTGATTGCCGCCGATTTCTCGCGTCAAGCTGGAGGTTGACAGTTCGCGGTAATGCGTCACGTAACGGCGCGGACGCTCGCGTAAAATGGGACCATGCGTGGGAGCGATTTGGCGCAGTTGTAGCGGTTCTATCAGTTTTAGTGCTTCTAAAACGTGCTGTTTGAACGGGCGCATAATGTGCGCATAGTAATAATCAAACGAGAAGCGAAAATCGCCCACCAAGTCGTTAAACAAGCGTCTATCGCAATAATGACAGCCGAACACATCGCCCGAAAACAAGATGCCTTCTTCTTCTAAATAAGTGCATTGGGTGTCGGGCCAGTGTAAAAACGGCGTGTGCAGAAAACGCAACGTGCGGTTGCCTAAGCTCACTGTGTCATTGGTCAACACCGTGGTGTATTCAAAATCGCCGCCCATCGGTTTGAGCAGGGCTTTCAACATGGAGGTAGCACGTTGCGAGATGTACAGCTTTGCCTGCGGCGCACGGCGCATGAGTTCCGGCAACGCGCCCGTGTGATCAGGTTCTAAGTGATTGAGAACAATCACTTTAATGTCGCTATAGTCAATTTGCGATTCAAGCCGCGCAAAAAACTCCGCGCTACAGTTTTCTTTGACCGTATCAATGACTGCCACGCCATCGCTGCCGCGTACCAAATAACTGTTATAAGTGGTGCCGTTAGCCGTGCTGAGAATAATGTCAAAGGTGCGTAGCGTCGGGTCAAGCGCACCGATCCAATACACGCCGTCAGCAAATTCTACCGCGTTGCGATGGCGGGCGACATCAATGGAGCTGCTCATAAGCGAAACCTCATAAGGTAGTGTGCTTCGACATCTTTTCGTCGCGCATGCGGGATGATGGCTCGCTGCCGATCATTCGCGTTCGCGCCGCATTCCCAAGTGGCACTTGGGAACGAGGAAAAAACGTGGCGCAAACTCTACCGACTGCTTGCCACGCGCTGCGTGGGAATGCGGTCTGTGCCGCTCTGCGGCACTCAAAACCTTCGGCAGAGGCATCATTGTGAAACCTGACACGTCGCCGCCGAAGTCTCTTTAGGACATGCCTGCAAATCTTTATCAGGCTCTAACGCCACGCCTAGCGCGTCCAGCACCACGCCCGCGCTGAAGCCCGATTGCTTTTTGTCACCTAAATCCAACAAGGGGCGGCAGATCAGGAGCGGCTCTTGCCGCATCATCTCCAAAGCCTCAATCTCGCTGACCGCGTGAATATCAATCTGGCCCGATTTCACTCGCGGCGCACTCGGATTAAACCACTCGGCAACCGCTTTGTCGGCAAAAAACGGGCGTAAGCGGTCGCCTGTCCAAGCGGTTGTCAGCAAATCTTTGACTTCAAAGCTGATGCCTTGCGCACGCAGCACTGCTTGCTGGCGGCGATTGCCCGCGCAACCGGGTTTTTCGTAAAAGATTAATTGAGCCATGATCGATACTCCCTCGTTCTTTGCCCTCTGGGCGTGCTGATCTTGAGATTAGCACGCCCAAGGCGTTAATGCGCCTGCAATTCTGCCATTGCCGCTGCCATTTTTTGCGGCGGAATGCCGGTCAAGGATCCGGGCGGATTGGCGGGTTCGCCCAAACTGTTCAAAATCGCGCCTTCAATCGGGCAAATGCTAACGCACTGCGCGTCGGCATAATCGCCTTCGCATTCGGTGCATTTTTTCGCATCAATCAAAAAATGGGGTGTTGCTGCATAAATCGCTTCGCTGGGACAAAGCGGCTCACAGGCGTAGCAATTAGTACAAGATTCAATGATTTGGTAAGCCATAAAATACGCCTAAGCCACCTGCAACCGCTGCACACGCGCATCCAACAAACCCTGCGCCGCCATTTCCGCATACACAGCCGCAACCGCTTGCTCAATCGGCTCCATAGGATGCTCGCCATTCGGTTGAATGCCCGCCGCTTCCAACTGTTCCCAAGGTTCGTAACCGATTTTAGAACACAGCACCGCCTCGCAGCCCGCCAGTGTTTTGATGGTTTTCTGCAACACCGTTTCGCCATCGCCGCAGGTGTCGCCGCCTTCGCAATACTGCCCGACTTTGCGATGCCCAATAAAACGCACATCGGGTTTGACCGGCTCGCCCACCGGGAAAGCTTCGTAAATTAAAAACTCTTTGGCATGACCAAAATGTTGATTAATCACCCCGCCGCCGCTGCTGGCAACTGCCATTAATACGGGGCGGGTTGTGACGGCTTGCTGGGAACGCTTGCGGATACCAATAGACGACAAAGCCACAAAAGTTTCCCCCGTCTGCGCCTTCTGCGCCTGCCGATTGGCTTCAATACTGGCTTGATAATCCTTACGTTTCTGCATGGCAGCGGCGTAATCGATGTCCATTAACTCGACTTTATCCATCGTAAACTCATCGCCGCGATCTTCGCCCAACATGCCCACCGCATCGGCGCGACATTGGCGACAGTGGCGCATCATATTCATGTCGCCGGCGCATTGGTCTTGCAGGTGTTGCAACTCCTCATGGGTGGGACCGCGCTGTCCCATGATGCCGTAAAAAGTGCCATGCTCGGCTTCGGCAATCAGCGGCATGACATTGTGCAAAAACGCGCCTTTGGCTTTCACCACTTTGCTGACTTCTGCCAGATGCTGGTCGTTGACACCGGGAATCATGACGGAATTGACTTTGACCAACACACCGCGCTCGGTGAGCATTTCTAAGCCTTTTTGTTGCTGTTCGATGAGAATTTCTGCGGCTTTGCGCCCTTTGACGCGGCGATTATTCCAAAAAATCCACGGATAAATTTTCGCCCCCACGTCGGGATCGACGCAATTAATCGTGATAGTGACGTGATCGATATTGTGTTTGCACAATTCTTCCACTTGTTCGGGCAAAGACAGCCCGTTAGTGGATACACATAGCTTGATGTCAGGGGCTTTTTCCGTCAGTTGGCGGAAGGTGTCAAAAGTGCGCTGAGGATTGGCTAAAGGATCGCCAGGACCGGCGATGCCAAGTACCGTCATTTGCGGAATATTCGCTGCCACCGCCATGACTTTTTTCACCGCCTGATCCGGGGTGAGCAACTCAGAAACGACACCAGGGCGGGATTCGTTGGCGCAGTCATATTTACGATTGCAATAATGACACTGAATATTGCAGGCGGGCGCGACGGCGACGTGCATCCGTGCGTAATGATGATGCGCCTCTTCGGAATAACAGGGATGATCCTGCACTTTGGCGCGGATATGTTCGGGCAGATGTGCCAATTTATCATTGCTGCTGCCGCAGCCCGACGCGCTACAACCGCTCTCTTTGGACTCCTGTCCAAGCACTTTTAATTCGACCATGTTGCTGCCTCCGACACTTGTTAATCTTTTGCTAGGAGGCTCTATCGCAAGCTGTGTGCCTGCCTAAAATTTGAACTTAAGTATTTGTTTTATCAATGATAAAAAAATATTGTTAGAGAAAAATGTAAGCTCTGTGACAGAACATTGGGCGGCGATTGTGTGGTTGCTGACAAAGCCATCTCGGATGGCAGCAGGCTGCCCCTCTGGGAGCGGTTTAGCCGTTATCCTGATTGCATCACGGCTAGAATACGCTTACTATTTTGGTTATTTTTCCGCTACCTAAGCCTACATCTATGCCTAAACTGTCTCTGTTTATTTCTTCCCCCGGCGATGTCAATGAAGAGCGCGTGATTGCGGCGCGGGTGATTGCGCGAATCGCTGAAGAATTTGCCCGCCGCGTCACCTTAGAACCGATTTTCTGGGAACATGAGCCGATGCTCATGACCGAAACTTTCCAGACGCAAATACTACCTCCTTCGCAAGCCGATATTTTTATTGGTATTTTATGGGCGCGTATCGGTACGCGCTTGCCGGCGAATATCACTCGTGCGGATGGCAGTCGCTATGCGTCTGGCTCTGAGTTTGAATTTGAAGATGCCTGGGCCGGCTTTGAAAAAACCGGTCTGCCTGAAATTCTGATTTATCGCAAAACCGCCAAGCCGCTGATAACGCCGGATATGCCCGATTTTGCCGCTCGCATGGCTCAGAAAGAGGCGTTAGATGCGTTTGCGCGTCAATGGTTCCAGGATGAGGAAGGCTCTTTTATTGCGGCGTTTAATCCGTTTGAAAATCTTGCCGAGTTTGAAGTGCGTTTAGAAGCGCATTTACGCAAGCTGCTGTTGCGGCGTTTTCCCTCTGATGATGCGGACACCCATGTGCGTCATATCACCTGGCATGATGGCTCTCCGTTTCGTGGCTTGGGGTTTTTTGAGGCACACCACGCGCCGATATTTTTTGGGCGTACACGGGTGATCAGCGAGGTGTTGGGCGCGTTGCGCAAAAATGCTTTGGAAGCGCATCCTTTTATCATGCTGTTGGGTATGAGCGGCAGCGGCAAATCTTCGCTGGTACGCGCTGGTGTGTTGCCGATGCTCACCCAAGCTGGTGTGATAGAAGGCGTGGCGGCGTGGCGGCAGGCGATTTTGCGCCCTAGCGATTGCGGGGCGGATTTACTAGAAGGTTTTAGCAAGTGCCTATTTGCCCCGCAAGGGCTGCCGCAAAATCCGGCATTGGCGCAGCATAGTCAGGCGTTGAATACCTTGTTGCAAACGTTTTTGCGCGCCCAAGCATGGCGCGACATGCCTGCCCGTGCGACTGAGTATGCGCATTTAGAACAAGCCATTTCGCAGTTTATTAGCGACTGTTTGCTGCAAGCCGAGCAAGCAGTCGGCGTGCAAGCCGGGCAGGTGCGTTTAGTGCTGGTCGTTGAGCAGTTTGAAGAACTGTTTTTGCAAGAAAACATGACGTGGGTGATGCGCAAAACCTTTGTGGATTTAATCTATTTGCTGGTTCGCAGTAAGCTGTGTTGGGTAATAGCCACCTTGCGCAGCGATTTGTTTTACCGCTGCGCTGAGTTGCCGGTGCTGGCTAAGTTGTTAGAAGGCAGTGGGCAGTATTTGCTCACTGCACCGAATATCGGCGAATTAACCCAAATGATTCGCCTTCCGGCTTTTGCCGCCGGTCTGCAATTTGAAACCCATCCGCGCACCCAAGAGCGGCTTGATGATGTGCTGTTGCAGTTGATGCTCGACAATCCCGAAAGCCTTGCTTTACTTAGTTTTACCCTAGATGCCCTGTATGAAAAACGCGACGCACACGGCTATTTGACGTTTGCCGCTTATGAGCAGCTTGGCGGTCTCGAAGGGGCTTTGGCGCGCCGCGCTGAAGACGTATTTCAACAAGTAAGCGTTCAAGCGCAAGCGCGATTTTCCACCTTAATGCGTACTTTAATCACGGTGAGTAGCAATGATGCTACGCCGATTTGCGGGCGGCGTTTTTTATACACCGATGAAAAATTCGATAAGGCTTTGCAAGAGTTATTAGATGCCCTTGCCGATGCCGGGCTGATTGTCATTGGGCAGGACTCCGACGGCGTGGCGATAGCGCGTATTGCACACAATGCCCTGCTGCAACATTGGCCCCGTTTGTCGCATTGGTTACAGGAAAACCAACATTTGCTACGCATGAGGGTACGTTTGAAGGATGCCGCTAGACATTGGCACGAGGAGGCGCGAGCCGCAGAGTTTTTATTAAGCGAAGGTCGTACACTCAGCAATAGCAAAGCCTTGCTGCATCAGTGGAGCGACGCGCTTGATCCTTATGTGATTGAATATATTGAAGCGTCTCATGCCAATCTGGAGCAGCAAAAAATCGCAGCAAGACATAAAGCGGAGCGTAAATTGCGCCAGAGTCGCTATTTGCTCATCAGTTTTGGATTCTTAACCCTATTCGCGCTGATCGGCAGTGTTTATGGCTATTTGGGGCAGCAAGCAGCGCAACGACAGGCGCGTATCGCTGAACAAGCCAAACGCACTGCCGAACAACATGCGGCTGAGGCTCAAGTATCAGCCATGCTGGCACAACAAGAAAAGTATCTGGCACAGCGCACGCAATCGCAATTTTTAGTCTCCCTGTCGCAACAACAAACCGCACAAGGCAATGCGGTCAATGGTGTATTGCTGGCACTTGAAGCCCTGCCGCGCAATATCCTCAAAGCCACGCGCCCTTATTTGGTCGAAGCCGAAATCGCTTTGCGCGAGGCGTTGGCGCAACTGCGCGAACATCTGATTTTGCGTGGACACACGGATGCCGTGTGGAATCTCAGTTTCAGTCCAGACGGCGCGTATTTACTCAGCGCGGCTGACGATCACACAGCGCGTCTATGGGATGCGCGGACGGGGCAGCCGTTGCGCGTTTTTCAAGGGCATACACATCAAGTTTGGCACGCCAAATTCAATCCACAGCAAGACCGCATACTGACTGCCTCGTTAGATCGTACAGCCCGTTTATGGGACCCCAGCAGCGACCAAGAGTTACTGATATTACAAGGGCATGAAGGCGAACTCTATTTCGCCGATTGGAGTCCCGATGGCAGCAAAATCGTCACCGCCTCGGCAGATAAAACCCTGCGTTTATGGGACGCGCAAAGTGGTCGCTTACTGCACCTGCTGCGCGGACATCAAGCGGCTGTTTTGAATGCAGATTTCAGCCCTGACGGAAAATGGTTAGTCAGTGCTTCGCGGGATCACACCGCCCGTCTTTGGGAGGTCGCAACAGGTGAATTGCTACAGACTCTCACCGGACATAGCCAGGACTTAAATCACGCGATTTTTCATCCCGACGGCACACGTATCATCAGCGACTCAGAAGACGGCAGCGTGCGTTTATGGCAACTCATGCCTAACCTCGGCAAGCAGCAGGGCGTTGCAGAACCGCTGCCCACCTATCAACTGTTGCGCACACTAAAACATAGCCAAGCAAACAAACTCATCGGCGTGGCTATCAGTCCTAACGGTCAGTATTTGTTAAGCTATGCCACCGATAAAACCGCACATCTGTGGGATTTTCAAGGCAACTTACTGCACATTTTTTATGGGCATGAACATGTCATTACCGATGCCCAGTTTAGTCACGACAGTCAATCAGTGATCAGCGTCTCGAAAGACCGCAGCTTGCGCCTATGGCGTGTCACAGACGGGGCGCAAATCGGCATTATGGCGGGGCATACAGCAGCCATTCAAGCTTTAGCTCTCAGTCCGGATAACCGCCAAATCGCCACCGCCTCAGCCGATCACAGCGTGCGTTTATGGCATCATCAACCAACCGGACACTTAGCCATACTAGACGGACATCGAGAAGAATTACGCCAACTGCAATTCAGTGACAACGAGCAGCGTTTTTTGACTTTATCCGATCAACTTGCGCAAGTCTGGGACAGCGTGAGCCAAAAGCGGCTTGCCGCTTTTAGCGCAGAACAAGAGCTGTTATATAGCGGCGTATTAAGTCCCGATGGCAAAACCCTACTCATCAGCCAAAGCGATGATTTTTTATATGTATGGAATGTCGATAGCGGCGCATTACAAGCCCGCTACGCCGTCAAAGCCGATGCCGTTATTGCCGTCAAATTTAATCATCAGGGCAACCAATGGCTGACCATCAGCATGAACGGCAAAGCCCATTTGTGGCAAGCCGACGGCACTGCCACAGACCTCATCGGTCATCAAGACTCCATCATCGCTGCCTACTTCAGCCCCGATGACCAGCGTCTCATCAGCATCTCTCGTGATCATAATGCGATGTTATGGGAAATCCCCAGCGGCAAACCCATCGCCATCCTCAGCGGAGCTAAAGATGCCCTCACTCATGCCGTGTTTTCTGCCGACAGCCGCCGTGTTTTAACGGTATCCGAAGACGGCGAAGCACGTTTATGGAACGCGCTTAACAGCGAATTATTGCAAATATTTCTGGGGCATGAAGGCGGGATATTTGATGCTGACTTTAGCCCTGATGGGCGGCGCATTGTCACCGCCTCATGGGATAACAGCATTCGCTTGTGGAATACGGCATCGGGCAAAACCGAAACAGTGTTACGCGCACACCGCGATTGGGTGACTTTTGTCAGCTTTACCCCAGATGGGCAGCACTTGCTCAGTGCCTCACGCGATGGCAGCGTGCGTCTGTGGGACTTGCCCACGCAACGTCAACTCGGTGTGCTCAATCCCTATAGCCACAATCTTGGCAAACCTACTTATAGCCCGCACGGCACCTATTTGCTCACCCAGCAGCCGGACAATAAGGTTGTGCTATGGCGTGTCTTATCCTCAACGCAAGCCGTGATCGACTATGCCGAGCAGCATGTACCGCGTCGCCTGACAACTGCACAGCGTTATCAATTCTTCTTAGGTAGCACCCAATAATGAAACCGCCGTGAGCTTGACGAGACGAAGATGTAGGGCGGATTAAGCGCAGCGTATCCGCCGTGAGCTTGACAGGGCGAAGATGTAGGCGGATTAAGCGCAGCGTATCCGCCGTGAGCCTCATGAAAACGCTTGCCACAATTGCCGACAATGCTGGCAAGTTCATTACCCTTATGCCCGCCAACCGCAAAGAAGTAACAGATTTCATGGCACGCCTGCGTGAGGGTGAAAGCATTGAGTGGGAAGAAGAATACGAGGTCGAAGAGAGCCGTAAAAAAGGCAAAACAAATCGCTATCGTCTGTATGGCGGAGCGCGTAGCCGCGAGGACTATCGTATTGTTTAGGTGCCTAGTTCCGCCAAAGCCGAACAAGATGCAAAGCGGCGGAAAAAGGCAATTCATAGCTTTTCTTCAAGTAGACATTATAGAAGAATCAAAGACACGCGAGGTTCAGGTCGGAAAAGGCCGCCCCGGACTCAATACTCGTTATGAAAGCGTGACAGAAATCAGCCAAGTAGATACCGTCTCTCAAGTCAAGCATTATTTTACAAGGAAAGTGTAAA
>CAZOSP010000074.1:0-6987 GCA_964582525.1 uncultured Thiomargarita sp.
GGGGTTTACTCATGGGTTTGTAGGGAGGATTCTAAGGCTTAAATGATAAAGGATTAAAGTCTTTATTACGAATTTTTAGCCATGTAGATACAAGGATGGGCAACAGCTTTTCGTTGCCCACCATTCGGGCTGTAAAGCTCAGCCAAGCGGCGTAGCCGCTTTAATCGCCTTACGGCGATTGGGCTAAGCTGGAGCTTAGCCACGCCCAGCATAGCCACGCCCAGCATAGCCGCTCCCAGCATAGCCGCTCCCAGTCTAAGCTGAGACAGCGTTGGCGTGATATTTCCGTGTTGTTGCAAGGATAAGAATAGGTTAATATTCTACTTTACTAAACCTTTAGCGAGCCATGATGAACATTATAATCCTGCTTTTTTCTTTTTTGTCGCCTATCAGTCCGCCCTAGCGTTGTGGCGTACCGCACAGTGTGCTGACACCTCTTAATCCTTCCTTTGCTGACCCCTGTTCTTAGAGAATTGATTGTAAGATCAATGCCTAGTGAATGGTTTTTGGCGCAAACTCAGGCTCACAGACCTAACAACATGAACTTTGAAACTTTTCGTAAAAATTGGTTAATTAATATTCGCGGCGATGCCCTTGCCGGATTAGTGGTTGCTTTGGCGTTAATTCCCGAAGCAATCGCCTTCTCTATTATTGCTGGGGTTGATCCTAAAGTCGGCTTGTATGCTTCCTTTTCAATGGCAGTGATTATTGCTTTTACTGGCGGTCGCCCCGGCATGGTTTCCGCCGCCACCGGTGCGATGGCTTTGCTGATAGTCACGCTGGTCAAGGATCATGGGTTAGAATACCTGCTTGCCGCGACTTTATTGACCGGCGTTTTGCAAATTCTGGCGGGTTACTTAAAACTCGGTTCGTTGATGCGCTTTGTCTCGCGCTCGGTGGTCACTGGCTTTGTCAACGCACTGGCGATTTTGATTTTCATGGCGCAATTGCCGGAACTGACTGGTGTGACTTGGCATGTGTATGCCATGACCGCTGGCGGTTTGGCGATTATTTATTTATTTCCGTATGTTACCAAAAGTATCCCATCGCCGTTGGTGACGATTGTGGTGCTGACCGGCATTGCACTGTATCTGAACTTGGATATCCGCACGGTTGGCGATATGGGCGATTTGCCTGATACTTTGCCGGTTTTCTTGCTGCCTGATGTGCCTTTGAATTGGCAAACGCTGGTGATTATTTTTCCTTATTCGTTATCGTTGGCGGTGGTAGGCTTGTTAGAATCGCTGATGACTGCCACTATTGTGGATGATTTAACCGACACTAACAGCGATAAAAACCGCGAATGTAAGGGACAAGGCATAGCGAATATTGGCACCGGTTTGCTCGGCGGTATGGCGAGTTGCGCGATGATCGGGCAATCTGTGATCAATATTAAATCCGGTGGGCGCACACGCTTATCGACATTATTGGCAGGCGTTTTTCTATTGCTTATGGTGGTGTTTTTGGGCGATTGGGTGGCAGAAATTCCGATGGCGGCATTGGTCGCGGTGATGATTATGGTGGCGATTGGGACTTTTAGCTGGGAATCTTTGCGCAACTTAAAACACCATCCAAAAAGCTCTAGCACGGTGATGATTGTTACTGTCGTGGTGGTGGTGGCATCGCATAATCTCGCCTATGGCGTGTTTGTCGGCAGCTTGCTGGCTGCGATGTTTTTTGCCAATAAAGTGGCGCAATACAAATATGTGCAGTCCAGCCTGAGCGAAGACCGTTTAGTGCGCACTTACCGCGTGGTCGGGCAGGTGTTTTTTGCCTCCGCAGAAAAATTTATTGAAGCCTTCGATTTCAAAGAAGCTGTTGATAAAGTCATCATCGACCTGTGCCATGCGCATTTGTGGGACATTACAGCGGTGGCAACCTTAGATAAGGTGGTGTTGAAATTTCGCCGTGAAGGGACTGAAGTTGAATTGATCGGCATGAACGAAGCCAGTGCCACGATTGTGGATCGTTTTGCCGTGCATAATAAACCCGAAGCTGTAGATAAACTCATGAGCCATTAACGTGAGTCTGCTTTTTTATTAGGAGGATGTATGAGTAAAGTCATTAGCTGTGTTGACGGCACGGTATCCGCTTCAGTCTGCGCTTATGCCGCTTGGAGCAGTCAGCGTCTAAATGCGCCCTTGATGCTGCTGAATGTGTTAGACAATGAAACCGCTTCAGGCGCGCAAAATTTAAGCGGCAACATCGGTCTGGATGCCCGCGAAAATTTGCTGCATGAACTGACGGAATTAGATGCGCAGCGCAATAAACTCGCCTTAGAACAAGGACGGATACTGTTAGCCGAAGCCGAGGCGTGTATCAAAAAAGCCGGCATAGACAATCCTGAAATTCGCCAGCGGCATGGTGATTTATTGGAAACCCTGCTGGGCTTACAGGACGAAACCCGCCTATTGGTGATGGGTAAAAATAGCAGCGACAATGCCAGCGATTATATCGGCAGTCACGTTGAAAGCGTGGTGCGCACAGTGCATCGTCCGGTGTTGCTGGTGACGCCCACCTATAAAATACCAACGCAGATTATGATTGCCTATGATGGCAGCGCGACCACGCGCAAATGCGTGGATATGGTGGCGGGCAGTCCGTTATTCCGCGATTTACCCTGCCATATCGTGATGTCGGGTGCTGACACGCGGCACAATCGCAATCAACTGGCTTGGGCGCAGCACACGCTTGAAGCGGAAAATTTTGAGGTCCATGTAGCACTTAGCAATACCAAGGTAGAAGCCTTGCTGTGCGATTATCGCCAACAACAGGCTATTGATCTGATCGTGATGGGGGCTTATGGTCACTCGCGCATTCGTCAATTTCTGGTCGGCAGCACTACCGCAGAAATCGTGCGCCGCGCCAATGTAGCCATATTATTGCTGCGCTAACATGCCGATGTTTGGCATTTCGTAACATAGAGCGCGTTTTTTAGCCGTCGTCTTTCTTAGTCAAACCGCCTTCAACGACACCCTGAAACCAATCTGGCATAGTTTTTGGCTTACTCGCAGGCGGCGATGGTTCTTCACACACAGCCAGCAATTCTTGCAGTTGATTGACCAGATATTGACTATTATTGATGTGGGGATTTTCCAGCATTCGATGTAGGTGTTGCGCGATTCTGCCGCGATCTACTTGATTGTTCGATTCCAATAGCAGGGCAAAGGTCAATAACTGTGAAGCCGCCATCGCATTGGCGCGATTATTCAGTGCCTGAATTGAGTTATTCTGTAATTCTATGACTTTCAGCAAATTACTATGCTGCTCTGCCATTTTTTTTACAAATTCTTGAATATCCACAAGGCTACCCTTGTTGCTATGGAATGATGCTTAAACTTATCCTATACATCCAATTCGCGCTGCGCTATGGGAGCTTGGGAGAGCTAATCTCCCGATTAGCTCAAACGGCGTAAGCCGTTTCGCGCCGCCTGTGGCGGCGGTGCTAGTCAGCAGATTAGCACGCCCGGTCTTATTCAAAACCAGCATTTTTCGCTACTTTCGCAACGCGCTGTCATTCTCGGACAGCCGCCTAATGGCAGTTTGCCAGTCTTTACCATTAGGCGGCATCCTCCGCAATCGGTTCATCTTGCAGCGGTGATTCTAAATGTACCAGCATTGCCAACAAATTAGCAATACGTTGGCGCATCTCGCGGCGATCTACAATCATATCTATCGCGCCATGTTCGAGCAAAAACTCACTACGCTGAAAACCTTCGGGCAAGGTTTCGCGCACTGTTTGCTCAATCACCCGCGGTCCAGCAAAACCAATCAAGGCATTGGGTTCGGCAATATGCACATGTCCGAGCATGGCAAAACTGGCAGACACACCGCCCATTGTCGGGTCGGTCAGCACCGAAATAAAGGGCAGCGATTGGTCCTGCATACGTGTCAAAACCGCGCTGGTTTTTGCCATTTGCATCAAAGAAAATAATGCCTCCTGCATACGTGCGCCGCCACTGGCGGAAAAACACACCAGTGGAATATTGTCCTGCATGGCTTGATTGGCGGCACGAGTAAATTTTTCGCCCACCACCGTTCCCATCGAGCCGCCCATAAAAGCAAACTCAAAAGCCGCTGCAATCAAAGGCACGCCCAAAACCTGTCCCTGCATGACGATTAAAGCATCTTGCTCTTCGGTATTTTTTTGCGCTTGGATTAAGCGGTCGCGGTATTTTTTGCTGTCCTTAAACTTCAAGCGATCGGTCGGCGCGAGTTCCGCGTCTAATTCGCGGCGATTGTCTGTATCGAGAAAATGCTCCAGGCGTGTCCGCGCTGAAATGCGTATATGGTGATTGCATTTCGGACACACATGTAAATTGCGTTCTAATTCGGCGCGATACAGCACTGCCTGACAGACCGGGCATTTGCTCCAAATGCCTTCAGGTACAGAACGTCTTGTTTTTGCCTCAGTACGAATCCGTGAAGGCAGTAGTCTTTCAAACCAACTCATTATTTTATAACCATTTTATTTTTATAAACCCTCTAAAAAATCTAAGAAGGTTTGGAGAAGATTTCAGGCGGGTTAAGCTGCATCCATCGCCTGCCGCATACTGCCTAGCAATGTTTCCAGTGCCGCGCCCAGCTCGGTTGGCGCGACACTTTCTGATAAGCTCACCAAGGCACTGCCCACCACCACCGCATCGGCAATTTTAGCCACCGCGGCGGCACTGTCCGCGTCACGAATACCAAAACCTACGCCGATGGGCAAATTCGTATGTTGGCGCACGGTCGCCAATTTTTGCGCAACTGCCTCAACATCCAAAGCTTGACTGCCGGTCACGCCTTTAAGCGAGACATAATAAACAAAACCAGAAGCTTGCGCACAAATGCTTTGAATGCGCTGCACACTTGAGGTCGGCGCGATTAAAAAGATGCTATCCACATCCTGTTCACGCAATAATTGAGTAAATTCATAACCTTCTTCCGGCGGTAAATCGACGGTCAAGACTCCGTCAACCCCCGCAGCTTGCGCAGCTTGAGCAAATATCTGATATCCCATTACCTCAATCGGATTTAAGTAACCCATTAATATGACGGGTGTTTGAGTGTCTTGCTGGCGAAAAGTCTTGACCATTTCCAGCACGGAAGTCAATGATACGTGATGGGCTAAAGCGCGTTCACTGGCGCGTTGAATGACCGGACCATCCGCCATCGGATCAGAAAAAGGTACGCCCAATTCAATGATATTCGCCCCCGCTTTGACCAGACAGTGCATCAAATCAACGCTCAAGTCGGCTTGAGGATCACCGGCAGTAATAAATGGAATCAATGCTTTACGGTTTTGCGTTTGTAATGCAGTAAAACACTGCGAAATTCGGCTCATGGTTGTTGTTCCTAAAATGACCTATATTACGCTTAGAAATCGGCATAGTGTAACGAATTTCAAGCGCACGCGCTTAATCAGAAAAGGGACTTGCAGCGCGACGCAGATTTTTTCAGCGCACGGTTGGTCTCTGGTTGCGCGACAGCCCATCAAGTTTCTGTATCATCTACGCGGTATCGATTTTTGTTGCGGGCGTTTTACGCTTGCGTGTGGTGGTTTTGCGGGCGTCGGTTGTCGGGGGTTTAGCCTGCGCCGCCGTTAAAGCCGCTTGAGCCGCTTCTAATTGTTGTTGCAAAGTATCCACTTGCGCCGCTTGTTTTTCCAATATGTCGCGCTTCTCTTGCGCCGCGGCTAAATCTTTTTGCAGTTGCTCAATGACGCTGTTGTTGCTGCTTTTGAGGTTATCAAACTCACTTTGTAATGCCTGTTGCTGTGCCTCAGATGATTGTAATTTTTCTTGTAATTCAATAATTTGCTCTATTTCTGCGGCATTGCGTTTACGCGCCTGTAATTGCTGGATTTTTTTCTGTAAACGCTGAATTTCAGCATAATTAGGCAGGTGTAACGCTTCTAATAAATCGTTCATCAAGCTGCGATTGTGCAGTTTCCAATGTAGCAAACTGTTGACGACACGCGCATTGATTTCCGCATAGTCTTCGCTATTGATGGCTTCTGCATAGGCTTCTTCGCCCGCATCAATCCAAGCATCATAAGCTACACGCCAATTGTCGGGCGGATTTTCGCCCGCTTGCTGCAAACGTGCTTGCAGCAATTCAGCCGCGTTGATGCCCACTTGGTTGAAAAATTCGATATAGGCTTTTTGCGCTTCTTGATACGCCTGCCAAAGTTCTTGGCTATGTTGCCAACGCGCCTGCCAGTCTTGCGGCTGCTGCACTTGCAATTCTTGCAAACGTGCCACCTGGGTCTGCATGTTTTGCAAAAATTCGTCGCCCAGTAATTGCCAATTATCCAGCAAATTGGCTTGACTGATTTGTCGCATCTGTTGTTGTAAATAATTCGCCCAGCTTTGCCATAGCGTTTCGTTATTGGAAAAAGGCGTGAGGTCTTGTAATTGGTGCAGCAGATTTTCTTGCAACTGGATATAGGCTTGCGTTTGTTGCAAAGACTGCTCAAACAGTTTTTGACTCCAAGCACCGCTAGGATTTAGGCTGGCAGCCTTGTTTAAGTTTTGCCAAGCAGAATCAAGGGTTTCCTGCCATGCTTGTGGAGGCGTGAAGGCGTGCCAGGTGTCTTTTTGTAATTTAAAGAAATTTTCTACAAACTGCTGTTGTGCGGCTTGCCAGGTGTCGCTATTAGAAGCTGTTTCGTTGCTCATGTTGGGTACTCCTTGTTGTAGTACGCTGTGCTATGGATTTTCGGGGCAATGATTTTCTCAAACTTGACAGGTTTCAATCTGTCGGTCAAGGTTTATACCCTAAATCCGCATGGGCAAGCCATTATTCAGCCTAGAACATCAGCATGTTGGAAAACGCAATAGAAAAACAGGTTATTTCAAGTTATTATTTCTCCCATCCTTATGCGCGACTGGGAGTGCTTAGCCTCGCCGCCGCAGGCGACTGGGAGTGGCTAAGCTCCAGGTTAGCCGCGCCGCCGCAGGCGACTGGGAGTGGCTAAGCTCCAGGTTAGCCGCGCCGCCGCAG
>CAZOSP010000074.1:7087-19785 GCA_964582525.1 uncultured Thiomargarita sp.
CTGGGAGTGGCTAAGCTCCAGGTTAGCCGCGCCGCCGCAGGCGGCTGGGAGTGGCTAAGCTCCAGGTTAGCCGCGCCGCCGCAGGCGGCGTTTGGCTGACTTGGAAGTCAGCCACTCCCAGAAGTCAGCCACTCCCAGAAGTCAGTCATCCCACGTACCCTAACCTCTATTGAGACCTTAAAAACTATGTCCGGTTTCTCACTTAAAACCCTCGCTGAAGATTTACTCTCTCTCGAAATCAATACCATTATCAAAGCGGATATGACGGGCAATAAAATGCCTACCAATCGGCGTGAAGCCCTATTAAAAATCTACAAAAGCTATAATGTTAAACTGATTGAACTCAGATGTAGAGAACCCGTTATTTGGGAATCAGCCGGTTTAATGGGTTTTTTAGAATTACGCGAGCGCGCCCGCTTTGGTCTTAAAGCGAACGCCTATCAACTTGAACACACTGACAATTTAAGTGAATTGGTGCGACAAGACATTAGAGAAAATCTCATTATGTTGCAGCGCATTAAAGGGCAATGTGAGCAAGTTATTACGGTTTTTGTTCAATTAGCTGAAGATTATTTACAGCGACGGGAAACCGCCCAAAACGACGGCAAGCCTTTAACCAAAGAAAAACCGGTTGATGCCGATATTCCTCACATTCCCGAAGGACGCTTTAATTTAGAGCAGTATCGTGAACGCATGGCGGAGCGGGTGGGTAGTGCTGAAGTGGAAGATTTTTATCCTTTTGATGAAGCTTCTTATCCTTGGAATAATGATCTGCCGCGCAACAAAATGCACATGGTGCCCGATTTAGCACTCAATGCCACACAACTGAGTTTATTGCGCAAAATATCTGAAATTGGCACAGAACGCATTGTCATGCAGACAGTTATTCATGCCGATGGCGATGTCACTACCCGTATTGCAGAACGCCTGGTTTACCAACCTAACGAAACTTTGTTTGCTATTCACAACCGTGCAGTAGATAACGCCGTGCAGTTTTGGGGCAGTCTAGTCGATACCATTGCACGCATGGCAAGCAGCTTATTTCGCGGCAGCATCAGCGCACCGCGTAAGCCTGAAAAATAATTCAGATGTCTTTCAAATCGCTATCGTTTAACGCACTTAGCAGCAAAGTCAGACGGCTTATACAAGCCGTCCAAGTTTTTCTGACTTTGCCGGATCGTCTTTATGCTCATATCAAAGAATTAGTTGAACAAGGCGGTAAAAGCATAGAAACCACACATATTTACCAAGCCCCCGACAACACCCAGCACGAAATCGGTTTGCGCACCATTATTCAACTTGATGGCGATGTGATTAATTTTTTCCCCGATCCCGATGCCTTCAGTCATGATCCACGCTGGCAGGCGTGTTTAATCAGCTATGTGGACGCACATTATCAGCAAGTCTCTCTTTTCTATAAAGACTTGCAATTCATACAGCATTTAGGCATACGCATCACCAACATGGTTGCCACTATCAGCGGAACGCTCTCTGCTTTGTTCATTGAGGTTAGCCAAGACCTTCAAGATTTATTAGCTCCGCTATGGCTACCACTCGCCCACATAGATCCCTTTTTGGTCCATGTATTCTGGTTTTTTATAGTCAGCATTGTGCTGGGCATAGGCAGCGGAATCTTGTTTTTTTATATCCTTAAGCCCCTGTTATTTAAGCTTATTATGAAAAACATCAAGCGCAAAATCAGCTAACTAGCGAACCCGAACAGTAGGGTTTGCGCCAGGGCTTTTTGTGGCGCGAACGCGAATGTTCGACAGCGTGCCATTTCAGATTCCTAAATATTTTCCCACAGGCTTATCATAAGCTGCTCATCGGTGTCGGTGGCATTGATGACAGCGAGAAAACGGTGATCGGGGGTGATGTTAAATAATCTAATGGATGCGCTGTGTAGGCAGGCGACTAAGCGGGGCTGTAAGCTGTGGTCGCAATGGTGAAGCCAGTCATTTTCTAGCCAGAATAGATTGCCGGGCGTAATGCAGTGTTGTTCGCTGCTGGGCGGTAATTGGATATTGTGTTGCGCGCCGTTTGGCGCTAAACGCCATAGGCTATAGCCCATGCTGTGTTCCATATTCATGGTTAACACCAATAAGCAATCCTGCCCTTGCGTACATTCTAAAATAGGTCCGTCTAGTAGCCAGCGTTGTATGATGTCGCCGCTGTCTTGGCGCAGGATCATGCAGTGATCCATGTAGCCGCCAGTGTGGGCAAATTGCGCTTGCCCAAACAGGCAGACTTTGGGTTCTAACACGTAATGTTCGAGCGGATAATAGTAGTTTTTTTGTTGTGCAAGGTGTTTGATGTTGACTGAATGCCCGTCACAAAAAGCTAGGCGTTGTTGTAAGCTGCAATAGTCAAACGCCATGACGCGGCGCGAAACTTCGGTGATGAGTTGCCGCTTGCCTTGCTGTGGCGACAGGGCATAGAGCTTTTGCCCACTGCTATAGGCGAGTTGGTTGTTGTGTAAAATGCGCGTGCTGCCGACATTGAGCAGCAAAAAACGCGCTTCTTGGCTTATATCGCTATAGACTTCTATGTGATTTTGTCTGCCTAGCGCGAACCAAGCTTGTTGATTCTGATGCAAAATTAATAGTTTTTCAGCTTCGCTGTGGGTGCTGTAGGTGCGCTGCTGTTGCCAGTCGTGGGTGTGCAGTTGGGCGATGGCTTGGCAGTTTTGTGCGCTTCGCGCTTCTTCGTGGCTGACCGTGTCGCAGGTGGGAATATAGGTGTGTTGCAGGCGTTCTAGCAGGCGCAGGGCTTCGGTCGTGCTGGTGAGCCGTGTGGTTGCGTCTTTTTCTAATAAATAGCCGATAAATTCACGCAAATAGGCGGGTTCTATCCGATCTAATGGCGGTATTTGGGTGAGGTGCGCTTGGGCAATTTCCATCGTTGAGCCGTGAAAAGGTAAATCGCCGGTCAATAATTCAAAGGCGAGAATGCCTAAGCTGTATAGGTCGCTGTTGAAGGTGAAGTGATCGTACAGGCGTTCCGGTGCGACATAGGCGGGGCTGCCCGTGGTGTGCTGGCTTTCTTGCGCTTCGCGCAGATTGGCGGCGGCACCTAAGTCGCCCAAAATATATTGAAATGTTGCCTTGCCTTGAGGACGCAGCAAGATGTTTTCCGGCTTAATGTCGCAATGGATGATTTTTTTTTCGTGCAAGTAACTTAAAGCGCGTAATAAGTCATGCAGGCATTGCTCCGATTGCTTGATGGATAAGCGCGTTTGTTGATTAAGCTTGTCGCGCAGACTGCCTTCTGGTAAGTATTCATAAACGATACAGGCATTGTTGTCGGCGTTGTAAAAGGTGTCTAAACAGGCGAGAAGATTGGGGTGTTGGTGTCCAAAAGCGATGGAAACTTCGCGCAAGTAATGTTTTTGCGCATCGGTTTTGAAACATTTTAATACCAGCGTTTGTTGTGTGTCTGCTTCCAACGCTAAATACAAGCGCGCAATCGGTGTCTGATGTAACAGGCGTTGGATGAGATAACGAGACGGTGTGGGGGCGAAGACAGCTTGCATAGATAAGAGAATGCCTATAAAGCGCGTAACTGTTCAAGAATTTTATTCGGCGCGACTTCATCGTCAATCAAATGCGCCAGTTTTTCGATGCGTTCAATGCCGCTGATGAGAAACTCGCAGCGCGGCTCGGCATTGCGTCGCACGCAGGCGGTTTCTACACAACCCAGCAGTTGTCCACCGGACACTTTTTCAAAAAAACCGCGCAACATGCCAGCAATCATCGCATCCACCCGATCATCAATGTGATTTAACGCATCGGCAAACAGGCTGTGGGTCATGGTGACGCGGATAATGCCATGCGGCGCGTCTTGTAAATGAATTTTCGCATTGCCCCAGCCGTGCATGGAAAAATAGGCTTCCAGCGTATTGATGTATTCGCTCGCCGGTAGGTGTTCTAAATTGTGTTGCGACACCGCTTGAATTTCTTTGAGTAGCGATTCAAACATGTGTTTGCCCCACAAATAACCACATTTTTCTAAAATCAATTTCCAAGCTTCGCCGGCTTCGTAATTGAGTGCTTCATGGATACCGCGCACGATGTCGGATGATAAATAAATTACCCGTACCCCCGCGCTGTTAGTGACTGTGCCTTCGCGCATATCGAAATGATGATGCGCTTCGCTGAATAAGTTGAGAAAAATCTCCGCGTCTAATTGCGGTGTTGTTGTCGTGTTCATAGAGCAGCCCTGCGTTCTAAAATAATAAAACGGATAAATCTTTTGTCGCTATATTACATGAGTTAAAAAAAATTATCTGAGGCACTCGCCATAAAAAAGCCATACAGAGGTCAGCGTTCGCATCCCTCCCAGTAAAAACCTGACAAGTCTTGAAGACCTGTCAGGTTTGCGCAAGGCAATTTAATTATCTGAAAATCTATAGATGGTTTGAGTTTCGGGTATTATTGAATGCTCATCTCTAAAAACCGAAAACTGAACACCCGAAGCATCACTATGGAGTTGACTGATTATTATGCGCCATTCTCATACCGAAACCGATAGTCCGAATGTAGAGGTTAATCTTACTCCCTTGATTGATCTGGTGTTTATTCTGCTAATTTTCTTTTTGGTGACGGCTTCTTTTCAACAAAATACCGCGTTGGACATCCAACGCCCGCAAGCGCAAACGGCAAAGCTACAAACACACAACCAGCGCAGTATTATCGAAATTGCAGCGAACGGCGCGTTGCGCTTAGACAAACAAGTGGTGAACCTAGCCGAAATACGTGCCGCTATTGCACAGCAGCAGCAAGCTATGCCGCAATTACAGGTTGTTATTGTCGCAGATAAACAAGCCCAAACGGGCTTATTGGTGCAGATCATGGATCAAGTACGTTTGGCGGGCGTGAGTCATATTGCTTTGAGTGCCGACAGCCATGAGTAAACTGTTTTTATTGGCGGCGGCATTGCTGATTAACCTGGGTTTGTTTACGCTGATGTATTATCTGGTCGCCGTCGAAAAACCGATAGATACCCATGTGTTACCCGCATTAACGCTGCAATATGTTGAATTGCCTAATGAAGAACCGCTGACAGACAGCGCGGATAGTTTGCCCAGCTTGCCCGAAATGCCCGCCGCGCCGCCGCTGCCGCCAGTTGTTGCAACGCCCCTGCCGACGCTTCCCGAATGGGCTGAATTGCCGGCATTGCCTGACATGGCATTGCCCGCGCTGGCGCAAACGCTGCCTGAATTGGCTTTAGAATCGCAGCCTTATTTGGGCAAAATAAGCACCCCAGAGGTACCGCCCATAACTACACAGTCATCCGCGTCATCCGCACAAGCACCTGCCATAACCTCACAAGCGGTTGTTACGGACGCGCCCCAAGTACCTGCTAAACCGCGCATTGTACCGGCTGATAGAAATCTAGTGCCGCTACACAAGCGTAAACCGTCTTATCCGCGTTTGGCGCGGCGGCGCGGCATTGAAGGCAGGGTTGAAGTGGAATTTTTGATTAATCCGCAAGGGCGAGTCGAAGAAGAAACGGTGATTTTCAGTCAACCGCAAGGCGTGTTTGATGAAGCTGCTTTGCAAGCTGTGCGGCAGTGGACCTTCGCCCCGCGTTATATTGAGGGCAGTCCCGTTTATCAGCGAGCGCGACAGATGATGGATTTTCAGCTTAAGTGATGTAACCGTTCATACCCCCATGCCAAATCTGACAGGTCTTTGAGACCATTAAAAATTCTGCAAATCCTGATTCAGCCATGTAGATACAAGGGTTTGCGCCGCGTTTTTTTGCGGCGCGCCCTTTGCGCAATTTCAGCCGCTCCTAAGCCCGTCATCCGCAGGTGCGTCATCGAACCAAAGCCCGCCTAGTTCAAAACTCAGTGCTTCAAACGGCGGCGCGCACACCATCTCCTGATTTTGGTAAGTCCGCCACAATAGCCAATCTTGTTTTTTATCTAAAAAAGCTTGTAAAACATAAACTTCTAGGGTTTGCAAATCGGCATCAATAATCCAGCTATGCGCAACACCTTGTTGCGCATAAATGGGCATTTTTTCGATACGATCTTGTCGTGCGGTGGAGGGTGACAAGATTTCGCACACCCAGTCGGGTATGGTCTCGAAATAAGGCGTATTGGGCAAACGCGGTAGCCGTTCGCGTCGCCAGCCGGCTAGGTCTGGCACAAGAATGTCGCCGTTGCTTAAATGCAGTTCGGGTTCATCTAAAATAATCCAGCCGCCGGGGCCGCCTCGTCCTCGATGAAAAGGATTGACTAATTCGCTGGTTAATATGGATGAAGCCAAGGCGTGGCGCGGACGTGGACGCGACATGACGCGCAAGGTGCCGTTGATAATTTGCGCGACCTGATGAGCGGGTACGTCTAGCAATGCTTCGTATGGGGTTTTGAATTTTTCCGCCGCTAAAGCCATGTTTTTCTCCTTTCTCTGCTTCTGCTATGGCATCTAGCCGTCAGCCGCTCCTAAGCCCGTCATCCGCAGGTGCGTCATCGAACCAAAGCCCGCCTAGTTCAAAACTCAGTGCTTCAAACGGCGGCGCGCACACCATCTCCTGATTTTGGTAAGTCCGCCACAATAGCCAATCTTGTTTTTTATCTAAAAAAGCTTGTAAAACATAAACTTCTAGGGTTTGCAAATCGGCATCAATAATCCAGCTATGCGCAACACCTTGTTGCGCATAAATGGGCATTTTTTCGATACGATCTTGTCGTGCGGTGGAGGGTGACAAGATTTCGCACACCCAGTCGGGTATGGTCTCGAAATAAGGCGTATTGGGCAAACGCGGTAGCCGTTCGCGTCGCCAGCCGGCTAGGTCTGGCACAAGAATGTCGCCGTTGCTTAAATGCAGTTCGGGTTCATCTAAAATAATCCAGCCGCCGGGGCCGCCTCGTCCTCGATGAAAAGGATTGACTAATTCGCTGGTTAATATGGATGAAGCCAAGGCGTGGCGCGGACGTGGACGCGACATGACGCGCAAGGTGCCGTTGATAATTTGCGCGACCTGATGAGCGGGTACGTCTAGCAATGCTTCGTATGGGGTTTTGAATTTTTCCGCCGCTAAAGACATGTTTTTCTCCTTCTCTGTATGAGCGCGGATGTGAAGTTCATCATCTACTCGCACACGCCTCTATCCGCATCCCATACGGTTTGGCTGCTGGCTAAATAATCGCGCCCCCAAGCGCAGCCTTGTTGGCGCAATTTATCCAAAGCAAAATCCAGTGACCAGAGGCGCACGGTTTTATCCGCGCTGCTGCTGGCAAGTAAGCGTCCGTCGGGGCTAAAACGCAAATCCAAAAGGCTGTCCTCATGTTCGGTAAAACGTGCTAACAAGCGTCCGTTGCGCTGCCACAGGGCGATGCTGTGATCGGCAGCGGCAGTTGCCAACCATTGCCCATCAGGACTAAAACGCACCTGAGTGACGGCAGCTTGATGGGCTTGCAGGGTGTTCATCAGTGTGCCAGCAATGCTCCATAGTTGAACTTTGCCGCTACTGCTGCCAATAGCGAAAATTTGGCTGTCGGGGCTGATGCTAAAATCGGCAGCTTGCTCATTTTGCAAGTGACCGCTGCTGGCTTCGCGCTGGACATGGGCTATGTGCTGTCCTTGATTGCCCCAGATGTGAATATCACCCTGCCAAGAAGCAGAAAATAGTAATTTACCATCAGGACTGAAACGAATTTGTGTGTTGTTACGAGTCTGGTCGCTTAAGGTGTAAGCCTCTGTGCCGTTTAAGTACAGCAGGCGAATTAAGCCGCTCCAAGGTGCCACGGCGATGTATTGACCGGACGGGCTGAAAGCAGCGGCGTAACCGGGCAGTTCATCCATGAGTTCGCCATCGCCGTGCCAGATGCGAATTTTGCCATCTAAGCCGGAGGACAAAATAACTTCGCCATCGGGACTAAAACTTAAATCACGTATGCGAGCAGTATGTCCCGCGAGTTTTTTGGTTAAGCGTCCTTGTCGATCCCATAGGTAGAGTTGACCGCGATTGTCGCCGGATAGGAGGAACTGACCATCGGGACTAAATTGCAGTGCGCTAATCGCGGCTTGATGGGCTTTGTTATGGGGAGGAACCGGGCTGTTTTCCGCCCATTCGTCGCCAGCGGGCGTATGCGGTTGGCGTAAGTCACCAGCGGCGGATACGCTTTGCTTAATCCGCCCTACTTCCGCCCATTCGTCGCCAGCGGGCGTATGCGGTTGGCGTAAGTCACCAGCGGCGGATACGCTTTGCTTAATCCGCCCTACTTCCGCCCATTCGTCGCCGGCGGGCGTATGCGGTTGGCGTAAGTCGCCAGCGGCGGATACGCTTCGCTTAATCCGCCCTACTTCCGTGTGCGGTTGGCGTAATCGGGCGTAACGTCGTCCGCGTTGATCCCACAATATAATTTCGCCTTCTTGACTGCCGCTGGCAAGCAGTTCGTTGTCGGGGCTGAAGGCAAGATGGCTGAAAGTGGGTTCATCGGCTTTGCCCGCGTAGCTCTCGCTGCCGCGCAACAAAGTGTAACGCACCGGTTCAACCCGCCACAGACGCACCCGCTTATCCAAGCCCGCCGAGGCAAGTTGAGTCGGTTGTTGTGGATTGAAGGCAAGACTTAACACGCCGCGCTGATGCCCCGGCAGGGTGTTGACTAATTGCAGCGGCGGCTGTTGTTGCGGCTGAAATTGCCAAATTTTGATCACCTTGTCCAAGCCCGCCGTAGCCAGCCAGCGTCCATCCGCACTAAAGGCGCATCCCCAGACATAATCTTCGTGACGGGTAGCGCGGCTGGTGGCGGGATGCAGTTGTGTGTAACCGCCGTCTGCCGAGTTAAACTGCCATAAGCGTACCCCGTCGCGTCCTACCGAGGCGATATAACGCCCGTCAGGGCTGAAGGCGGCGTTCAGCACCCAATCTTCATGTCCGCGCAAAACTTGACGTTGTTCGCCATCCAGTGACCACAGGCGCAGAGTTTTGTCATCGCTGGCGGACAGTAGCGTTTGACTGTCGGGACTGAATACAACGCGATGCACGGGGGCAGTGTGGCCGCTGAAGAGGCGTTCAAAATCGCCGTCGGGTGTCCATAAACGGATGCTGTGATCGTCAGCAGCGGAGGCAAGCCAGTGTCCGTTGGGACTGAAACTTACATTGTAAATCATGCCTTGATGACCACTGAGAATGCCCTTTAAGTCGTTGCGACAAGTCTGTGCTGATGGATGCCTGGGCGTGCAGTTTAAGGTCCATAATTCAATCGCATAATCAGACGCATAATCAGAACCTTGTTGCGGCTGTTGGCGGCGCAGCAGATTGACCGCAACCGCCAGTTGTCGCCCGTTGGGATGAAAGGCGGCACTCCAAATGGGCAGTTCGTAGGTTTTTTGTTCGGCTTCGCGCAGCGGTCCGTCGGGGCGGTAAGCGCGGACATGTTCAAGCTGCGCTAGCTGCTTGCCGTGCGTATTCCAAATCAGCGTTCTGCCGTCATCGCCGGTGCTGGCGATTAATCGTCCGTCGGCACTATAGCTGACATTTAGCACGCGCCGCCGATGCGCGTCTAAGCGATTGCGTTCGGTGATGCCTTGCATGACTTCTTGGAAGGATAAAATGGCGGCGTGACGCTCATGGCTGGGCAGCAAACGCCCTTGCCAGGTGTTGAGCAATTGAGTTTGTTGCAAGCCGACCACCAGCGCGTCAAGCTGCTGCTGGGAATTCCATAAACGCTTGATGGTGAGTGCTTGCACTTTGGCTTTGGCAGCGGTTTCTGCCTGCATGACCCAAGTCACCGCGCCCACGCACAGCAAGGCGATCAGTCCTAGTATGCGGTAGTCGCGCCAGCGTTGACGCAGCAACACGCGCTTGAGTTCCGCCTCGCTGTAACGACGCTGGCGTTGCTCACTTTCCAGTTGGGCTTGCAAGTCCGCGCTTTGTTGGCGGCGAATGAACGGCACTAGATAATCATGCACTAATTGGTAATAGGGCGCGGGATCGCCTGGGTGGACAAACATTAAGCGCGACTGGGTAAGAATTGCCAACACTAATTCTAGGGCTTTTTCGTCAGGCTCAAGGATGTCTTGCAGCTCGGCGCGGGTTTTCAGCGGGCGTGTGTTGTCTTCGTCGGTCAATAGGTATAGCACCAACGTCGCCAGCCGCTCATGTTTCGCGCCGCAGTCTTCTACGACCGTCTGCACATAACGCTCAACCAGCGCGGTCTTCGGTCCACGAGCGCGATAAGTGGCTAAATCGCGGATATTTTCGTGCTGTAATTGATTGCCAACCACTTGCAACTCAATCGGACGCACACCATCGCCGTCTTCAGCAAAATCATCCAATAAAACCTCAATTAAATCCGCTTCAAGTTGAAATGGCGTGTTATCTGTCAGGCTCAAAATCACGGTTTTGGCTTGTTCGCGTGAAAAATTACCCAAGTAGTAAAGAATTTTTTTATCGAGAATATTGTTATTAATCGCTGGCAGTTCGACCAGCCGCTCGTTGCATTCTAGCAGGTGGTGCAAATAGTCTTCGCGCAAGGCAAGCATCACCTTGACTTCGGGTAAATCGAGACAGACTTGCAAAAAATCGTAAAATACTTTGCGCTGCTCGGCTTCTTTGCAAGCAAAGAAAAATTCTTCAAATTGCTCAAAAATCAGCACAGTCAAATAGTTGCTGGCAATTAAATGGCGCAACTGGGCAATGATGCTTTTTAAGCGTTGCGCCAAACTTTCGTGTCTAAGGCTGTGACGCGCGGGCAAATCTTGCGCACTGTCGAGATTTTGTTGCAGCACCAACGCCCAATCGGTATAAACCGTTTGCAACACTGGCAGCAGCGGACGCGCATGAACGCGGACGCGCTTCAGTGCCGACACCAGTCCGGCTTGAATTAAAGAGCTTTTGCCCACCCCCGACGGACCATAAACAATGGTCAAAGCCTGATCATCGCGTCCCATGCGCGCCAGCAAATTCTGCACGTCCTGATTACGCCCCGACACGCTCAAAGAATCTTCCCAATTAATCCCCGCACGCAAACGTCCCGCCCCGTTAAAGGCGCGCAAATCGCATTGTTGCTCGACATCATATTGGCGCAACTTAATACGAAATGCGGCTAAATAATCGCCCAGCTCAAAATGCACTTGGCGAGCGTGTTTGAGTAGCCGTAAGTACAAATAAGCGTCGCGCTGTGGGGTGATAAACTGCAAGCCTACTTCTAAATGTTGCAAAGCCCGCTCTGTGTTGCCCAAGTGCAGGGCTTGCAATAAAGAAAACCAGGCGCGATCACGGCTATCGCCGAGGGTAAACAGCGTATCCGGCACCTGAATGGATAAATGACGCTGCCAAGCAACTTCGGCTAACAAGGCTTGCGCTTGGGACAGGCGACGCGGCTGTTTTTGATGCAGAGACACGGCAGTTTGGGCAAGTTTTTCCAAGTTCTGCACCATCGCCGCTTGCTGACTGCCACTAGCGACCCGCAGTTGCAGCCAATACACCTGTCCCAAGCCATTGATAAACTTAGCATATAAATCCTCGCGCTCGACGTGCTTAAAGAGGTCTAAAGCACGTTGCCAACAGTCCACCGCCTGCGCCCAAGCGTTTTCGCGCTGTTGCGGGTGTTGTAACGCCATGATTTGCCCGTTGTAGGCTAACAACACCCAACACACAGCTTGCTGTAATACCGTGCCAGCACTTTGCTGCCAGCCGTCAATGCTGGCTTCGTATGCCTGTTGCGCTGCCAGACTGCCGGCTTGCGTATCACACGCTCGCAGCAAATCGAGACTTGCCCGCACCTTGCTCGACAAGGCAACGCCGCGCTCTTGCAAGCTCTGTTGCGCGGTTTGAAACTCCTCTAATTGGCTGGCATCATAACGCGCTACCTGCGGCACGCTCGGCAACACAATGTGCGGGTTTAGCCATTCTTGCAGCAGGGTATCAACTTTTTGCTCAATGAACGCAAGCAAATGGGCATCATCCCAATCAAACGCCAGACTGGTGCCCCAACTTTCAAAATCGGGGGCAACGCGAATTAAGCATTGCAGCACTGAATCAGTCACCCATAACACCAGCGGACAGGGCAGCAAGCGCGGAAACTCGTCGCGCAGTTGGTTGGTTGCAGCGAACAAGGCGGCTAAGTTGTCCACCTGCTCTAAGCCGCTGACTAACAAGGCGGGCGGGTTTTTTTCATCGGCGATGGCGGCTTGCAGTAATTCCAACAAATTATGCGTATCCGCGGGCACTGATACGCAGCGCGATGGGCTATCGGCACTCAGTTGATGCTCCAAGGTTTCACGCAAGGGGCGATAAGCACAACGCGCCAAAAGCAGCGAAAATTGCCCTTCAGACAGGCGTAAAGCGCGTTTTAAGGTATTTAATTCGGTGGACATGTGAGCAGCCTTTGGTGTGCCGGAACGACTCGCGGGTCAAGGTTACAAACCTCACCCGCCCTTGTTTTGGCTGACTTGGAAGTCAGCCGCTCCCAGAATCAGCCACTCCCAGCGCACGCTTTTTAATCTGCCGGTTGTTTAGTCGTATTCGCCGATGGGTGACGATTGTGTCGTTGCCCTAAGTGACGAGAACGGGAACGACGACGGCGCGGCTGTTGCGGGTTCGATGGGGATTGAGTCTGTATTTGTTGAACATACGAAGCACTATCAGGCGTATCCACAGCGTCTGTTGTCGGTGTTGGTTCTGCTTGCTGGGAGTGGCTGACTTCCAAGTCAGCCAACACGCCGCCTGCGGCGGCGGGG
>CAZOSP010000075.1:0-19535 GCA_964582525.1 uncultured Thiomargarita sp.
CAAAAAAGGCTGCATCAAAGCCTAAATTACTGCACACCTGCTGAGGTGTATTTTGTAGGGTTTGCGCCGCGTTTTTTTGCGGCGCGAACGCGGGCGAAACTCGGCATTGCTTGCGTGTGCGCCGAAAAGATGGCGCACACCCTACTTGGCTATTTTTGGCCTTGACGGTGGGGCCCACTTTAAACCTTGCAAATAATTAAACAATGTATCAAATATTTCATGTTTTACTATTTGTGGTACATTTTCCATTGTAACAAGCTCAGGAGAGATTTCTTTCACTAATCGTCCAAAATCAGCAGCTAAACTCCATTTTTCATCTTTATTGCCACTACGACTGTAAGTAGAAAAAGGTTGGCATGGTGCGCAACCTGCCAATAAACGTATTTTGGAATTTGAGAAAAATGCACTTACTTCTTTAGCTGATAAATCCCTAACACTTTTTTTAATAAACTGGCTTGTATTGTTTGTTTCATAAGGAAACTTGCAGGCATTATCAATATCTATTCCCGCAGTTACGTTCACGCCAGCTTTGATTAAGCCATGCGTTAAACCAAAACATGGCTGTATTTCTACACTATCCAGACCAAGCTGGCAAAGCTTGATCTAGAGTATATAACTGCTTATATTTACAGCAAAAATGCCTAGTAGCGATAATGCTCAGGCTTAAACGGTCCTTCTTGTTTCAAACCTAAATAAGTCGCTTGTGCGGGGCTTAACTCGGTTAAATGCACGCCAATCCGTTCTAAGTGCAATCGGGCTACTTTTTCATCCAGATGCTTCGGCAGGATATAGACTTTTTTCTCATAACGATCATGGTGTTGCCACAGTTCAATTTGCGCTAACACCTGATTGGTGAACGAATTAGACATGACGAAGCTGGGATGTCCGGTCGCGCAGCCAAGATTCACTAAACGCCCTTCTGCCAATACAATCAAACGCTTGCCGTCAGGGAAAATGACGTGATCGACTTGCGGCTTGATGTTTTCCCAGGTGTACGCTTTTAGGGCAGCAATTTGGATTTCTGAATCGAAGTGTCCGATGTTGCAGATAATCGCTTGATTTTTCATGGCTTTCATGTGGTCATGGGTGATCACGTCAATATTGCCGGTGGCGGTGACGAAGATGTCGCCGAGCGGTGCGGCTTCTTCCATGGTCATTACGCGATAACCTTCCATTGCCGCTTGCAGGGCGCAAATCGGGTCAATTTCGGTGATCCAGACGGTCGCGCCTAAGCCGCGCAGCGATTGCGCCGAGCCTTTGCCAACGTCGCCATAACCGCAAACGATAGCGATTTTACCGGCAATCATTACGTCGGTTGCGCGTTTAATGCCGTCAACTAAGGATTCGCGGCAGCCGTAAAGATTGTCAAATTTGGATTTGGTCACAGAATCGTTGACGTTAATGCAGGGGCAAGCCAATTCGCCCTTGCTCATCATTTCGTACAAACGATGTACGCCGGTGGTGGTTTCTTCGGAAATGCCTTTGATGTCATGCAGCAATTCGGGATATTTTTCGTGCATGATTTGGGTTAAATCACCGCCGTCGTCCAAAATCATATTGGGTCGCCAGCCGTTAGGTCCGAAGATGGTTTGTTCGACGCACCACCAAAATTCTTCTTCGGTTTCGCCTTTCCAAGCAAAGGTCGGGATGCCTGCCGCCGCCATGGCCGCTGCGGCTTGGTCTTGGGTTGAAAAGATGTTGCAGGATGACCAGCGTACTTCCGCGCCGAGTGCCATCAAAGTTTCCATCAGCACCGCAGTTTGGATGGTCATGTGCAAGCAACCCGCAATACGTGCGCCCGCCAATGGTTTTGTTTCACCATATTCTTCACGCAATGCCATGAGACCGGGCATTTCGGTTTCGGCGATAGCAACTTCTTTACGCCCCCAATCTGCGAGATTGATGTCGGCAACTTTGTAATCAGGAGTGAGGTTTGTAATAGGGGATTCCATAGGGTCTCCAAAGACTTATATGAGTGTGATCTAAGGTTTTGAGCATAAAAAAACGCTCACAAACCTTAGGTGTTTGTGAGCGCCGTTTTTAGTCTATGCTGAGCCTGATCCCGAATGGGGCGCAACGCTCCTCAGCGATAAGCCGACAAGCATAACAAATCTGACAAAAATCTGCTAACGCATTGCGGGTAAAAAGCAATTCAGATGACCCATTTTTTCAAACCTAGAAAATGCAAGGCGAGAAAAGTTTTTCGGAGTTCTCAGGTGGATTCCAGTTTTTTTAGGTGCTTAATAGTGTTTGCCCTCGTTCCCAAGTGCCACTTAGGAATGCGATCTTGACCGCGTTGCGGTCTGTACTAACGGTCCAGCGACGCGGGCAAGGTATGAGTTTTCAAGCGGTGCCTGGGAACTAGCAACGTGTAAACTATTTTAGGGGGTATAAAGGATGCCGAAATTTGATAAAGCAAAAAATGCGGTTTCTGGCAGGTATGAGTATAAGTCCTCATTCCTTAGCTCGAACTGATATGATTCAATGCATCTACTAAACGACTGACTGCGGTGACTTGCAACGCCGGCAGGCTACCCTCTTTAGGCGCGTTTTGTTTTGCCACTATGGCGTGTTTGAAGCCGTGTTTGGCGGCTTCGTGCAGACGCTCAATGCCATTGGGTACGGGGCGAATTTCGCCGGCTAAACCGACTTCACCGAACACCACTAAATCATGCGGCAAAGGCTGATTACGCAAACTGGATAAAATCGCCAACAGCACGGCTAAGTCCGCGCCCGTTTCCTGCAAACGCACGCCGCCAACCACATTGACAAAGACATCTTGATCGTAGGTCACTACGCCGCCGTGACGGTGCAGCACTGCCAGCAGCATTGCTAGACGGTTTTGCTCAAGTCCCAAGGTCACGCGGCGCGGGTTCGGCATGTGCGAGGCATCTACCAGTGCTTGCACTTCGACCAGCATCGGGCGACTGCCTTCGCGGGTTACCATAATCACGCTGCCGGCGACGTTTTCTTCATGCCGCGATAGGAAAATGGCTGAGGGATTTTTGACCTCGCGCAAGCCTCTATCTGTCATGGCGAAAACGCCTAATTCATTGACCGCACCAAAGCGGTTTTTCACCGCACGAATGACCCGATAACGGCTGCTGGAATCACCTTCAAAATACAGCACTGTATCGACCATGTGTTCTAGCACCCGCGGTCCTGCCAACGCGCCTTCTTTGGTAACGTGTCCGACTAAAAATACCGCAGTGCCTGTTTGCTTGGCAAAGCGCACCAGTTGCGCGGCAGATTCGCGCACCTGCCCAATCGAGCCGGGCGCGGATTGCAGGATTTCGGTATGCACGGTCTGGATCGAGTCAATCACCATGACTTTAGGCTTGACACTTTGCGCCAACTGCAAAATGCGTTCAACTTGGGTTTCTGTCAACAACTGCATACGGCTGGTTTCTAAGCCTAAACGCTGGGCGCGTAAGCTGACTTGTTGCAGAGACTCTTCGCCTGTCACGTAGAGCGGTTGCAGTTGGTGCCGAGCGCCTAATTCTGCCAGTGTTTGTAATAATACAGTAGATTTGCCAATGCCCGGATCGCCGCCGATCAAGACCACTGAGCCGCCCACCAAGCCGCCGCCTAGAACCCGATCCAGTTCATCTAAACCGGTGCTAATGCGGCTTTCTTCAACGGCTTCAACAGCATCTAAAGCGCAGATTGTGGCGGCTGTTCCGCTATAGCCGCTAAAGCGTGGCGAGCTGGGCTTATCGGCTTCGATGCGCACTTCTTGCAGGGTGTTCCATTCACCGCAATCGGTACATTGTCCCTGCCATTTGGCAAAGCTTGCTCCGCAAGCGGCACACACATATTGAGTTTTGTTTTTAGCCATTGAAAGTCATCTTAAATTGTTTAACCTCAGCAGCATAACGCCCTTAATTGCTTAACAATATCATGGCTGCCTGACACACTTCCTGCGGCGATTGACTTTGCAGCAAAGCATTAAGGCTTTGTTCAACCTGTAACTGACTGATATTGCGAGTAATAAATACAATTTGTGTGCGTGGTTGTGCAGCCCAACGCGGTAGCGTGGTGGGCGGCTGCAAAATATGTTGCACCCCCTGAATAAGCACGGGCAAATCCGTTTCTTGTGTATAAGCGATGCCCTTGATGCGTAACAAATCTTTCCCACGTAGCCGCGTAAGCTGTTGAATCCACAGTTCTAAAACCCGCCAAGACAAGGGTTTATCATATTCCAAACAAAAGGATTTAATATAATCTTCATAACGCAAATGATGCGAATGCGGATGTTGGTGCGCATGACTGGGCTGCGTGTGACGAAGCGTGCTGCGATATAAATCCGCCTGCAACCAAGCCGCTGCATCCAAACTCTGTGTGGTATAAGCGCGACACTCAAACAGCGTTTTTGCAGAGGGTGTCTGTTTTTGAATATCATGCAGTTGCGCGGCGGGATTCAGTTGCCGTAAACGCCGCAGCAAGTTCGCGCCATCCGCTTGCGGTAAATCGGTTTTGGTCAAAATCAAATGGTTAGCAAGCGCGGCTTGTTTGACCGACTCCTCATATTCCTGCAAATGTGCTGCACCATACACCGCATCGACAGTAGTCACCACACTGTCCAAACGAAACCGCTCGGCAACAAACGCATCATCCAACAAAGTGCGTAAAATCGGCGCGGGATCAGCCAGACCGCTGGTTTCAATCACCACTTGGGAAAAATCATAGTGCGCGTGTTTCTCGCGTTGGCGAAACAGGGTTTCCAGCGTTCGCACCAAATCTGTGCGCACTGAGCAGCATAGGCAGCCGCCCGCCAGTTGCATAATGTCTTCTGTAGCCGTCTGCACCAACAAATGATCAATGCTGATGTCGCCAAATTCATTAACGATGACCGCGCTATTTTGCATCGCTGTTTGTTTGAGCAATAGATTCAGCAAGCGCGTTTTGCCGCTACCCAGAAAGCCGGTGATCACATGGATGGGAATGCGTTGTTGCGCTTGGTCGCGGGGAAGCTGTGTTATTTGAGTCATAAATCACTCTCGTTAAGCGGTTGGTACTTTTTTCTGAAGCACTTTTTAGACGAAGCCTATCAAAATGAGGGCATGATGAGCTTGCTGCATCTTGCAATAAGGTGCATATTGTGCCATGCCAAGTATGAATGGTTTTTCATCCATGCTGGGCGCGAATGTTGCGAGACAGAATACTCAATTGTTGTGCGGCAGCCTGGCTAAAAAATGACGAATTTTAGGCTACCAGCGCGACGCAAGGATACTTCATGTTACAGGTTTTAGCCCTTAAGCTGCTTAAAAAATGGCATTTATGCTGTTTTTTGTTGTTATTTGTCTATCCATTCGCAGAGCTACAGGCACGGGATACTATTGTCATTGTTGATATTCCTTACGCCCTATTAGCGGCACTCGGTGAATACGAAGAATTGCGTAGCCTCGAAAAAAAACAACACGACTCTTTAGATGCTCAAGTGATTCCCGTGCTGCACATTATTTTGCAAGAATATCAACGTCAATACGCCACCCTGCAAGCCTTGACTGAGCATTTTCAGGACCCCACGCCCTTACAACAACGCCTACAAAAAATGGCGCGTTTTCTCGATCTCTTCAAAGATGAATTAACTTACCGCAAAACCCTGTTAGAAGTCCAAGAAGCCCTGAAAAAACAGCGCGAACTCATGGAAAATCAATAAAATACAGGTTCAAGGAAAATATCATGCAAAGCCATTCGCTCGTCTCAGGGTTTTTATCTCTGCTCATATTGCTCGGTGTTTCTGCTTGTTCAGCCGGCTTAAACGAAAAACAAGTGGGCATACTCAAAGAGCTTGAAGGCAAGGCATCTCATACGCGCCTGCGTGTTGATCAAAAACTCAGCGAAAATCCTGAAAGCCTGTTGCGCGATTCCCTAACCGTGCTTGATTCTGTCTTAGAATACACAGAAAGCATAAAAGGCGATCCGCAACGCTTCAACCCTGGAGATGTCAAAGCCTATCAACTCAAACTGGCTATTATTAATGAAAACATTGAACGCTTTTCAGACCTTAAACTACAGGCGGACGTGTCTTTTCCGCTCGGTGCTTATGATCTCTCTGACTATGCTCGCCAAGCCAGCGACGTGCTAGTGGACAAGCTGGCAACTGCGCTCAAAGAACTCACAGAAAAATACCCCGGTCATCAGATTCGTTTAATTCTGAAAGCCACCGGCTACACAGATGAAGTCCCCATTGTGTCGGGCAGTCAACTAGCCACAGAGGTGCTGAACGAAATCGACAGTTTGGCGGGCGATGCCGCCGCAAAACGGGCGCAAATGAATGAAGTATTGTCACGTTTTCGCGCCAATGCGCTACATGATTACCTGTTACACAGCCTCAAGCAACGCCTGCCCGAACACTTTAATCAGCTAGAGATCGTCAGCCACATCATAGGGCAGGGCGAAACTCTGCCCAGTGGTGTGCAGCCTGAGCCTGCCTATCAACGCAAAGACGAGCGGCGGCGCGTCTGCATCGTGTCACCCTTTATCGAAGTGGTGCCTTAATGATCAATACTCCATCCGCCTTTTTTGCTTTATTGATGGCTGCTCATAGTTTTTTGCTAGGCGCTGCGGCTCTAGCACAAGACGATCATGCCGAATTAGCACGCAAAAAAGCCCAGGTTATCTACAGCCTCGCGCTTTTCGTCACCTGGCCAGACAATTGTTTCAGTCATGTTGATGACAACTTCCGTATCTGTTTGCTCGGAGAAACCTCGCCCACATTACGCCAAGCACTCAGCGAACTAGGTACGCAAAAAAGCATCAGAGGACACGCTATTGAATTTTTCGAGCCGCAACACCCTAGTGAGCAACAAAGCTGTCACATCGCCTTTGTTGGTGCTGTCGCCGAACAGCAACTGGATTCCTTGCTGGAACAGCTACACCAACATTCCATTCTCAGCATCAGCGACCGCCCCGACTTTGCCGAGCTTGGCGGCATTGTCGGCTTGCTACAAATCAAACAGCGGGTACGCTTCGGTATCAATTTAGACGCAGCCGCGACCGCTAAACTCTCAATCCGCGCCCAACTGCTGGTCATGTCTGGCACTTCCCTGCTCGGCAAAAACGTCCCCAACACCAGCCGCCCGCAATGAGCGAAAACACAGCACGATTACGCGCCGATGATCGTGGGTTGCTGTATGGCGACGGCTTATTTACCACGCTTGCCGTCATCCGCCAACAGCCGCAATACTGGCAACAACACTGGCAACGCCTAGAGCAAGGCTGTCAACGTCTGCACATTCCCGTCCCCGATCAACACAGTCTGCAACAACAACTGGCACAAACCTGCGCTACGCTGCCCGATCAAGCCATCGTCAAAATCATCATCACGCGAGGCAGCGGTGGACGCGGCTATCGCCCGCCCGACGATCCGCAGCCCAATATCCTCATCAGTCAACACCCCTGGCACAGCTATCCGGACATCCAACAAGGTGTCAATGTGCGTTTATGCCAAACCCGTCTTGCGCAACAAGCTTTGCTGGCGGGCATAAAACACCTTAATCGCTTGGAAAACGTACTGGCACGCAGTGAATGGAACACCCCCGACATCGCCGAAGGCTTAATGCTTGACAATCAAGGCAACCTGATTGAAGGCACTATGAGCAACCTGTTTTTCGTCAAACGGGGCGTATTATGCACGCCCGATTTACAGCAATGCGGCGTAGCCGGCGTTATGCGCGGCTTGATTTTAGCCCACGCACAAGCCGCGCAGCAGCCCTGTCAAATCACCCAGTTCAGCCTAGAGGACTTATACGCCGCCGAAGAAGTGTTTTTAAGCAACAGCGTAATCGGTATTTGGTCAGTCAATAAACTGCTAGAAGAGGAAAAAATCGTACAGCAGTGGCAGCAACAGAGCGTTGCCGGTCAATTAAAAGCAAAGTTGTTATCACACTGAAAACTCTGCAAAAGAGCGATTTTTACCGTCATGGTCAAAGGCAGCCGGGCAGGGTAGGCGACAGCTTCATCGTTGCCCACCATCGGGGCGATAAAGTGGTGGGCAAAACAAAAAGACGTTTTGCTCACCACTACAGGGCTGCCCATCTCTTAAGAGCCTTTCTCTTCGTCAGTCGTTTCAATAAACAAATCCGCCATGCGCCGTGCTTGTTCGGGGTTGGTTAATGCTAAATAGCGTTGAAACAAAAAGCGTTTGTATTTTGTAGGGTTTGCGCCGCGTTTTTTTGCGGCGCGAACGCGGGCGAAACTCGGCATTGCTTGCGTGTGCGCCGAAAAGATGGCGCACACCCTACTTGGCTTCGACAATTAATTGAAACGTGCATTGTACAATATCGCTTTACCATGAGGAAGCATTATAAAAACCTTTGTTCATAGAAATGATTGTAAAGAGGATAATGAAAAGGGTTTGGCAAGGTAAGCAGCACCCGCTTGTTTAGCCCGTGTTTCATAATGACTATCTGTTTCTACTGAACACAGCACGATTGGAATAGCTTGCGTTTCTTGGTTGGAGAGGATTTGTCGGGCGATGGCAAAACCATCCAGATCAGGCAGTTCTATATCGGCAATAATTAAAGCAGGCAGTGTATGTAAGGCTTGTTGTACAACTTCCGCGCCATTAAACAATAGCTTGACACGGTAGCCCTGTCGCAAAAAGAAGTCGGCTAAGGCGTGTGCTTGTAGAGAATCGCTGCTGGCAATGACAATCAGTTGTTCTCGATGGGTATAGGTAAGTGTTAGAGGTTTTGCTGCATGTTCCTCTGCTGTTTTTTTTGCAAGCAGAAAGGGTAACATGAGTTTGAAACAGGCGGTCGCTGTATTGTTTTTATAGACTAATTGCCCGCCCATTAGCCGCGCTAATTGTTGCGCAAAAGTTAAATTCAAGCCGGCTGTTTGTTGTTCTTCTACATTTAAACAAGGATTCTGATGGTGTAGGCTAAAAATGATTTGTTGCTGTTGCAGATGAATATTGAAATTTAATTCAGTATTGGCTGCGGCACTTAACATAGTTTGTTCTAGCATAAATAACATGATTTGTTTAAGGCGTTTAGAATCAGCAATGAAGTGTTCGATATGTGCTGTAGCGTTTTTTTGCAAACGCTGTTGTTTTTTTAACAGGCTTTCTTGGCTTAAATACTCAATTTCTTTTAAGAAATCTTTTAACTCAATAATTTCTGGCGTGATTGCCAGTTTGCCTTGAGTTGCTTTTGCTAATTCTATGACATCGCCTAATAAACGCAGAAAATGATTGCCATAGCTTTGCAGTTCTTGTAAAGCCTGTTGCTGACGTTGATTGACTTCTCCATATACACCGGCTTCTAATACTTCGCATAAGGTCATCATGCTGCTGACGGGTGAGCGAATTTCATGGCTGACATAGCTTAAAAAGCGTCCCAGTTGTTTATCTGCTAAAGTCATTCAATTTTTCCTTACATTTGTTTGCGTCAATCATTCGATAGCTGCTGTCCCTGATAGGCATAAAAATGTAATAAATCTTCCATTGCGTCAACTTCTTGTTCTTCTAACAAAGCCTCTAAACGCTTGGCTTTTTTTTCTGCTATTTGACGCTCACCGCTATAAAAAGCATTCAAACTAAAACGCAAATAGCCTTGCTGTTGTCCGGCTAAAATACCGCTGCCGAGATGATCGTGTGCGCCATTGTCACGGTGGCATTTTTCACAATAATCCAAATGCAAATATAGCCCGCGCTCTACCCGCTCTGGCTCGCTGTTTTGTCGGCTTGGCACAAAGCGTTGTCGGGCAAAATAAGCGGACAAAGCGGCGATGCGTCTTGCTGAACCCGCCAAACGCCGATGCGTGTCGGCAGTATTTTCGCGTTTGCCCTGCTGGTATGCCAACAGAGCTTGGCTTAAGGTTTTCTCACTTAAGCCGGCGATAGTTGGCACGCTAGACTGTCGGCTCACGCCCTGTTCGCCATGACACTCGAAGCACTGCGGCAATAGTTGATCAATGTTCACTGCCTGCGCCTGTAAGGGCAGACATCCCACAACTGCGCTGAAAAATAGTCGCAGAATACGCATTTAAGCCTCCTCGTGACGTTCAACATCGGCGCACTAAAGCACCGATTGAAAGAATGTTGCTGAAAGCAGGTGGTTTTTACTACGGGTCGAGTGACCTATGGGCGGGCAAAGCCGCCTTTCTGAGTAATTAAAGGGATTTGTGCGAAAAAACGCAAAAACTGAATGCTTTTGCTGTGCATTGGCACTAGAAAAAGGTTGAAATTTCTCGAAATACCGTGCGGATGTTTTGTGGGGTGCCTTGGTAGGCTTTGCTTTGCGTGGTGTTGGCAATGTGTTTAAGCACATCCATGCGCGCACCGCCGCCATAAGCGATGGGAAAAATGCGAATGGCTTGCTGTTCAACGTCCAATTCAATGCGTTCTTGCAGTTCATCTAATGACAGGCTGCTGTTGGTATCCGCGCCGTCGCTGAGGAGGACAATGGCGGCAATATTTTCTGTGGATTGTTGTGACAAAAATTCATGGGCTTGCGCCAACGCGTCATACAATGCTGTGCCACCCGAAGCAAAAAGGCTTTCGATATGTTTTTTGGCAGCTTCGCGCTGATTTTTTACGCCAACGTCTTTTAATACCCATTGCGGTTTGCTGTTAAATGATAACAGCGAAAATCGGTCAATTTCGCCGAGCATATCTAACAACTGCACTGCGCCTTGGCGTGCGTTATCCATTTTTTCGCCACTCATGCTGCCAGAGGTGTCTAGCACCAACACCACATTGGCGTGGCGTTTTTGCTCATACCAAAGCTGCTTGATGTCGTTCATTACAGTGACACTAGGTACTTCTAGGGTAGTTTTGGGTTCGTCGGGATCGACACCATGCGCGGCATCAATGGGGGCAGCAAGCGAAATATTCACATCAGCGGGGCGAAAACCGTGCGCTAAAGCGCGTTCTTGTTGCGGCTTATCGAGCAGAAATTGCAAATATATTTGCGCTGCTTCTCGATGTTCTGCGGTCACCCAAGAGGCGTTCACTAGGCTGGCGGGATGATCGCACCAAAATGTGCCTTCTTTGGGATAAACCGCGACAATAGGGAAGGGTAAGTTGTCGCGCTGGTAAGATTCAATCACCATGTTTTCATATAGGACTGCCGCACTTAAATAGCCGGGACCGTTGTCCATCAGCTTATGCCCAAAAAAGCCGGTAGAACGCCCGTAATGCACTACGGCTTGCTCAATATTATGTAAATATTCAGCGGTTTTAGGATTGCGCACGTCTTCTGTGGTCAAGCCCGCTACCTTGTCTGCGCCGGCATAAACTTCGGCAAACAAAGCAATTAAACCACTGTTGCTGTAATCGGGATGGGTGTGCCCAAACTTAAACTTGCCCCACTGCGGGTAGCCGTGACTTGCCCAACCGTCTGGGTCTTTTGCCAGCTTAATAATGTCTTGCCAGCCAATGGGCTGTTTGCCCCATCCTAAAGCCTCTGCCATTGGTTTCCACATGGCGATGACTACCGGCGACAAGACGAGCGGCTGGGTTGTGTCAAAAATAGTCTGTCCGTACTTGATCTGTGCCTCAGCGTTGCCTAATTTCACGAAGGCATCTGAAGCGGGGCTGGCAAGATGGGCTTTAAGCGAGCCATCGAGCAAGCCGCTCGTGAGTTCGCCCGATCCCATCGGCTGTTCTTGTACACGAATTTTTTTGCCATTCGCCAAGCGTTTTTCAGCGCGGTTAAAACGCTGGGTGACATCGTTCACCCAAGTTTGTTTTTCTGAACCATAGGCAAATAAAATAGTCAGGGTGTTATTATCGGGGGCTGCCTGCCGTGCTGATTCGGCTTCTTCGTTGTTGCCGCAGGCACTTAAAAGCAACAGGCTCAAGCTGAATAAAAAAAGGGCAAAAATACGAGATAATGAAAGCATGGGGCTTTTCTCCATGTAGAATGGGTGAACTTAAGAACTTTACTTGCGGGCAAGGTTTACAGGTTTGTTATGCACGTTTTGAGGTATGGAATGACTACAAAATATACTCATAGCCGAAAGGCAACTGTATTTTTTACTTTATCAGGTTTCATCGTTTCCGCTAGTACGCGGTATAATAACGCTAAAAACAAACATAAAAAATGCCTTAAGGCATTTTATATTTTTATCATCAACAACAAGGACTAACGGTGCCGGACACTTTGCTACCCATGCCATCTGAAGCTTCTGAACATGACGAAAATCTTGAGCATCGCCTCAAATTACGCAGCCTAAAACTCCGCGACTATGATGACATCAAGCGGGTCATGGATAGAGTCTATCCCAATCTCGGCGGTGCTTGGTCGCAAACCAAGTTTCGCGCCATGCTCAAAGCATTTCCCGAAGGGCAAATCTGCATTGAAGACAATGGCAGCGTGATTGCGGCAGCCTTTGCGGTGATCGTTGATTACAGTCAATTTGGCGATGAGCATACCTATGATGAAATCACCGGCAATGCTTATTTAACCACGCACGATCCCAATGGCGATGTGCTGTATGGTGTGGATGTATTTGTCGATCCGGGCTACCGCGATATGCGTTTAGGACGACGCTTATATGAAGCGCGCAAAGAACTCTGCCGTAATCTAAATTTACGTGCGATTGTGGCGGGTGGACGCATTCCGCATTACACCAAGCACGGCAAAGATTTATCACCGCAGGAATATATTGAAGCCGTCAAGCGTAAAGAACTTTATGACCCGATTTTAACCTTTCAACTGTCCAATGACTTTGAAGTCAAGCGCGTGCTGCACGGCTATTTGCCCGAAGACAAAGAATCACAAGGCTATGCGACTCTATTAGAATGGTTCAATATTTATTATGATCCCAAACGTCGCAAGCTGTTCGGCGGCAAAAAAGACAGTGCGCGGATTGGCTGCGTGCAGTGGCAAATGCGCGAAATGCACAGCGTTGCCGAACTGTTGCAACAAGTCGAATATTTCATTGACGCATTGTCTGATTATCGCTGTGACGTGGCTTTATTTCCAGAATTTTTCAACGCGCCATTAATGGGTTTGCAAAAACACCGCAACTCAGTGGACGCTATTCGTTTCTTAGCCGGTTTTACAGAACAAATTTGTGAAGAAATTTCCAAGCTGGCGGTGAGTTACAATATCAACGTAGCCGCTGGTTCAATGCCGGTTATTGAAGATGAAGAACTGTATAACGTCGCTTACTTGTGCAAGCGCGATGGCGGCATTGAGGCACAGTACAAGCTGCACCCCACGCCTTCAGAAAAGAAAGATTGGATTATGCAGGGCGGTGATAGTTTGCGCCTGTTTGATACTGACTTTGGGCGATTAGGCATTTTGATCTGCTACGACGTAGAATTTCCCGAACTCGCTCGACTGTTAGCTGACAAAGAAATGCAAATACTCCTTGTGCCTTTTTGGACAGATACCAAAAACGGCTATTTGCGCGTGCGGCGTTGTGCGCAAGCACGCGCTATTGAAAACGAATGCTATGTAGCCATCGCTGGTAGCATTGGCAATCTGCCCAAAGTGGATAGCGTGGATATTCAATACGGGCAAAGTGCGGTATTTTCGCCCTCAGATTTTGCCTTCCCGCATGACGCGATCATGGCAGAAACTACTCCCAATACAGAAATGACGCTGATTGTTGATGTCGATTTGAAAAAACTTCAGGTGCTACAAAACGAAGGTTCAGTACGCAATTATCTGGATCGGCGACGCGATTTATATCGGATTCAATGGTTGGGAGACAACGAAACATAGCAGTGCGCAGCAGTGTCAATGCAAGTTTCGGCACTCAAAACGCACTGAAAACGCCGAAAAACTCATTTGATGCTGGGCTTGGCAACGAAAAAAACCAGAAAATGTTTATCCAGTCGAGCGTCACTCTAGCATTTTATGCTTATAATTGAGATGCTAACGATCAAGCCGTATTGCAGCTTCCACCCTTAAACCTGTCAGACTTTTGGGTGCGAGGAGCAATGCTCACATGACCACCACAGAAAGGAGACTATAACATGATGAAAATGATGAAAATGAATAGGTACACACTGCCGTTACTCGGCTTCAGTGCGTTAATGAGTAATCTCATGGCTGAAGAAGAGCCAGCGGGGACCAACTTACACAAGCTCACCTCTTATTCCTGCGGCGCGGTGGGCTGTCATGCGGATATTTTCCAGCAATGGAATAAATCCATGCACGCCAACAGCGTTCCCATGAAAGACCCCATTCATGCGCATTTTTATCGCCAATTGGTCGGTGATCCGCTACGCGAAGGACTAAAAATGGGCGACCAATATCCGATTTGCTTGCAATGTCATGCGCCATTTGCGGCACTTGACGGGCGCACCAATCTAAACGCCAAGCCGACCTACCATGATGGTATTAACTGTATGGTTTGTCACACTTTCAAGCAGTACAAGGGGCGTACTGATAAGGGTGCGGGTCTGCCCGGCGGCATCCATGACTACCAATTATCGCCGCACAGACTACAGGGCGCGTCAGGACGATATTTCAGCCATCGCCCCGATCAGCGTCAAGGCGCGGCAGCCAAAAGCTATCATCCATTCCCGATTGAACCCAATCCAACCCTATTAAAAACCAGCACTGCTTGTCTGGGCTGCCATGATATGCGTGACGGTGCGGAAGAACCCGCTTTTGCAGAAGACCAAATTGCTTGCCAAGCCTGTCACATGCCTAAAGTCAATGGCGTTGCTGACCACAGTATGCAGGGCGGACACAGTGCGGGCATGGTTAAACAGGCTTTGCTGATGAGTATTGAAGCTGACAGCGATGGGCAAGCCTTAAACGCACGCATTATTTTGAAAAATACGCTGCCGCACGGTTTTCCCGCTACGATGCCACTGCGCAACGTGACCATTAAAGTCACTGCGTACAGTGCTGAGGGGCGGCTAGTATGGGAAAATTACCGCAACAATGCGGCGCAAGAAGACCCCAAAGCGGTGCTAATGTATAAACCGAATGGCTACATCGGGCATCCGCCCCTGCCGGTAACAGCCATGCAAGGCTTGGCAGATACGCACTTAAAAGCCAAAGAAAAACGCATATTGGACTATCGCTTGCCGATGCAAAACATTCAATTAATTCGCGCCGAAGCGCTCTACCAATTAGTCCTGCCCGAGCAAACCATCAACACGCGACCGCAATACGCACGTCCGCTACCGCCACACCTAACCATGAATACACAAGATGCGCGTAGTGCGGGTATTGCGGAACTGCGTTTTTAAGCCGCTACTGCGAAAGCCGGATTGCGCACGCTGTTGCCGCCAAACATGAGCCAACCCGTCACGGAAACGCCAACAACCCCGCTAACAGCAGTCCCCGCCGAGCCGCCCGCGACTAATGCGGGCGGCGAACAGGCACAGTCCGTAGTCGCGCCTCAAGCGCGGCAAGTGCTTGCCATCATCGCTGGCAAAGAACTCGCTGAAGTCCCCGAAGACCTCTACATACCGCCCGACGCATTACAAATATTTTTAGAAACCTTTGAAGGACCTTTGGATTTATTGCTGTATTTAATCCAAAAGCAAAATCTCGATATTCTCAATATCCCCATTTCTAAAATCACTGAGCAGTATTTGCAATACATCGCCCTCATGCGCGAATTACAACTTGATCTCGCGGCTGAATATCTGCTCATGGCAGCCTTATTATTAGAAATCAAATCGCGTATGCTGCTGCCGCGTGAAGAAGAACCCAGCGAAGGCGAAAGTGAACTCGATCCACGCAAGCAACTGGTGCAACAATTACAAGAATATGCACGGTTTAGAAAAGTGGCAGAACAACTGGGCGAATTACCCACTGTCGGACGCGACACCTTTCTACTTGACGTTGACATGCCGGACATTCCACAAACACACATACCGCCGCAAATTCCACTGCAAGCATTACTCTCTGCCATGCAGGATGTGCTGTTGCGCATGGAGCTTTACAGCGCGCATCAAATCATGCAAGAACCGCTCTCGGTACGAGAACGCATGACGCAGGTGCTAGAATTGCTGCAACAGCACCTGCGGGCAGACTTTCCGCGTCTTTATCGCAGTCAAGAAGGTCGGGCGGGGGTTGTGGTTTCCCTGCTTGCCGCCTTAGAACTGGTCAAAGAAAAGCTCATTCTCATTGAACAAGAACACGAATTTGGCGCGATCAGCGTATTGGCGAAAAGCAACGAAGAAAGCGCATATCCAGCTAAAGAGTTAGATATGGAGAGTGAATATGACTAGCCCGCGACAACGACCCCACACAAAACAGGAAAAGCTAAAACATGAACGCAATAAAGATTAAAATCGCCTACCTTATAGCCATCAGCTTTGCGGTTATCAGCTCTTTTACCTATCTTGGCGCACGTATCGAAATTGACTATGCGCAACAAGAAATCGCTGCCAAAAGCCTAGAAAGCGCGTTGCTTAAACAACAAATGCAAAAACTATCAGCAACGACACAACTCAGTTCACCGCTATTTTTACACATTGCCCGGTTAGAAGAACACATAGAAAAACAGCAAATCGCTATTGATAACTTAAGCGTTTATGCAAATCACTGGGTACTCACTGCCGTCCTGCTCTTGTGGGCGACCGCGATTGCCCTCTGGTATCAGCTACGCAAGCAACTCGACATCAGTCACACAGCACAAGCCGCAGGCGGGCGTTTATGGCTTAGTCGCCTGTTATTTTATGGCGGCATGGGATTGATTTTCAGCAGTGTATTTTTACCCAACCAGACCGCCGACATTGACCTCTTATGGATTTTAGTAGTCGGCTTAGTGCTGGCGATTTTAGGCGTAGCACTGCGCATCGGACGGCGCGTGCCAAAATAAGCAAGCCCGTTTTCGTCATTACCGATGAAGCTTCTCAATAAGCCCCGCCTAACAGCCGTTTGAAACAATCATCACAACAAGGAATAGAATGAAAGACTTAGACAAAACCCCTCAGCCGATTTATCGCCAGGATTACCAACAACCGGCTTACAGAATCAGCCAAGCAGAGTTAGATTTTGAGCTGGGCGAAGAACGGACACGGGTGAAAGCACGACTGCACATCAAGCATCACCCAAACACCCATCCCGAATCCAATAAACCCTTGTTTTTACACGGACAAGCCCTGAAACTCATCAGCCTGAAAATCGACGGCAAGCCCCTCAGCGAAAATGACTATGAAATCAACGACGAAGGCTTAACCATACCGCAAGTCCCCGCGCAATGTGTCCTTGAAAGCGAAGTTGAAATTTACCCGCAACACAACACCAGCCTATCCGGCTTATACAAATCGAGCGGTAATTTCTGCACCCAATGCGAAGCAGAAGGCTTTCGCCGCATCACCTTCTTCCAAGATCGCCCCGACGTGATGGCACAATTTTCCACCACCATCACCGCCGACAAAGCCAAATATCCGGTGCTGTTATCCAACGGCAACCGCGTGTCTGATGAGGAACTCGGCGACGGTCGCCATCGGGTGCGTTGGCAGGACCCATTTTTGAAACCCGCCTATTTATTCGCTGTCGTGGCGGGCAATTTAAGCTGTCACAGCGGCGAATTTATCACCCAATCCGGGCGCACAGTGCGCTTAGAAATCTGGGTAGAACCGCAAAACATCGACAAATGTGAACATGCCCTACAATCCCTCAAACACGCCATGCGCTGGGACGAAGAAGTCTATGGCTTAGAATACGACCTAGACATTTACATGATCGTCGCAGTCAGCGACTTCAACATGGGCGCGATGGAAAATAAAGGCTTAAACGTCTTCAACACCAAATACGTGTTAGCCCGCAGCGACACCGCCACCGACCAAGATTACGAAGGCATTGAAGGGGTTATCGGACACGAATATTTCCACAACTGGACGGGCAACCGCGTCACCTGCCGCGACTGGTTTCAATTGACCCTCAAAGAAGGCTTAACCGTATTCCGCGATGAACAATTCAGCGCCGACATGAGTTCGCCCGCAGTCAAACGCATTGAAGATGTAAAAATGTTGCGCACCACGCAATTTGACGAAGATGCCGGACCCATGGCGCACCCGATTCGTCCCGATTCCTATATCGAAATGAATAACTTTTATACCGCAACGGTTTACAGCAAAGGTGCGGAAGTCATCCGCATGTATCACACGCTGCTCGGCGCGGACGGCTTTCGCAAAGGCATGGATTTATATTTTCAACGCCACGACGGCAGCGCAGTCACCTGCGATGACTTTCGCGCCGCCATGGCAGATGCCAACGGCGCAGATTTCAGCCAATTTGAGCGTTGGTACGACCAAGCCGGCACCCCCCTCGTCGAAGCCTACGGCAGCTACGACGCAGACGCGCACACCTACCGCCTGACGCTCAAACAAGCGCAAAACAAGGCGGGGTTAGTGGAAAACTGGCAGCCTTGGCACATTCCCGTGCGGGTCGGTTTATTGGGTAAAGATGGGCAGGATTTACGCACAAACCTGACAGGTTCAAAAAACCTGTCAGCTTTAGAACATGTTTTAGAACTGCAACAAGCCGAACAAACCTTCATCTTTGAACAAGTCAGCGAAGCCCCCGTGCCATCACTGCTACGCGGCTTTTCCGCACCCGTGCAGTTACGCATCGCATTAAGCAAAGCAGAACGCGCCTTCCTCATGGCACACGACAGCGACCCATTTAACCGCTGGGACGCAGCGCAACAACTCGCCAGCGACATGCTCATCCAACTGTCCCACGCCCACAGCAGCGGCACCCCCCTAGCCCTAGACGCTGATTTTGTCAGCGGTTTTCGCCAAATTCTCGCCGACCAGCAGCTCGACGGCTCGATCAAAGCCTTCATGCTCGACCTACCCGACGCCCCTTTACTAGCGCAACAAATGCTGCCGGTCAATGTTGAAGGCTTACGCGCCGCCATCGAATTTGCCACGCAAGCACTCGGCGACACATTTGCGCAAGAATGGCACGAACTCTACACGCAACACCACGACACCGGTGCCTACCGCCACGACAAACACGCCACCGCCCAACGCCGCCTAAAAAACTGCGCGCTAAAATACCTATGCGCCAGCGGACGCGCCACCGACCTAGCCGCGCAACAATTCGCGCAAGCCAACAACATGACCGACATGGAAGCCGCGCTAAAATGCTTAGTCGAAATATCCGGAGCAGCGCGAGAGCAAGCCCTGCAAGCCTTTTACGACAGATGGCAAGCTGACCCGCTAGTGATGGACAAATGGTTTGCAGTACAAGCCAAAGCGCGAGTGGAAGGCACGCTAGATCAAGTACTCGCCCTCACCCAACACGCCGATTTTAGCCTAAGCAATCCCAATCGAGTCTATGCCCTGCTACGCAACTTCTCGCAAAACCTGCTGAATTTTCATAGCCTTGACGGGCGCGGCTACCAGTTACTGGCGGACAAAGTGTTAAGCATAGACCCCAAAAACCCGCAAATCGCAGCGCGTTTAGTGTCCGCTTTCAACGCCTGGAAACGCTACGATAAACCACGGCAAGCATTGATGAAAACCCAGTTGCAGCGCATTGTAGAGCAATCCGGGCTATCAAAAGATGTTTATGAAATAGTCAGCCGCACACTGAAGGCTTAACCCGAAATGTAGGGCGGATTAAGCGAAGCGTATCCGCCATGCC